>NZ_CP154625.1:2780102-3089002 GCF_051148895.1 Terrisporobacter vanillatitrophus | reverse complement strand
ACTAATGAGAATGCTGAACTCTTTTTCTATGAGTATTATCTTTCAATTCACCTTTAATATGTTTTTCATGGAGATATTTCATATATATAATGGGAGATATTAAGAAAATACATAACATTAATATTACAATAACTAAAAGATAGTAGTTACTGCTAAATAAAAGCATAGGAAAAAACATTATACTACCAGTAAACCAAAGTATTCCGCAAAACTTATGAGTTTTATCCCATATAATATGATTTTCTAAAGTATATTTATTTCTAATAGAAAAGCTAGAGATTCTACTACAATTAGGAATATAGTTACCAAAAAAACCAAATAAAAAACAAATAGCACAAGCAAAGAAATTATAAAAGTTAAAATTGTCTAAGCAAGTTTTATAGTTTAAAGAAATATATATATTTGTATATACTAAAATATTTAATATTATCAAAAAATAATAGTTGTTCCATCTTGTTATTTTATCTTCGGGTTCAGAATGGAAACTTAAATAAAATAACTTAGGTTTTACAATAACAAATAATAAAAAAATTATTATTGGAACAATAAATAATTCATTTTTACTTCCCCACCTATCAATAGTTCCATTCATCCAATAGTGAATAGGAATCTTGTTGGGGATTAATGGATATATATATAGTGTTATTAACAAAGGAAGTGTACCAAATATATTATAAAAAGCCTTAACCATAATGTTAATCTTTTTTACTTTCTTCATTATACTCGTCCTCTTTAAATAAAAATTTAGATTACTCTATATAATATTATATAGTGAAAAGACTAATAGATGTGCCTAAAATAAAAACTTTTACAAAAATATAAAATACTAAACCAATTAGCTTTTTCATTAGTTATAATTTATATAATAAGTTTTGTTATTAAGGGAGAGAGCTAAATGAATAGTAAAATGATTTTTATGGATCCAGAGATAGAATGGGGAGATAAATATTTTCCTGATTTATATGATATTAAAATAAGTAGCCATGGAGAAAAATTGATTGGAACCATGTTAACTCCAGGTAAAAAGGGGCCCAATCCAACTGTGATTTTATTGCATGGATTTCCAGGATATGAAGATAATCATGACCTGTCACATAGCCTTAGAAGATGCGGTTTAAATGTACTTACATTTCATTATAGAGGGTGTTGGGGAGTAAAAGGAAAATTCTCGTTTTCAAACTGTATTGAAGATGTAAATAAAGTAATTGACTTTGTAACTAATGAAGAGAATATAAAAACTTATGATATAGACAAAAATAACATTTTTCTTGTTGGTCATAGTATGGGTGGATTTCTAACTTTGACTAATTGTACTGATGAAAGGATAAAGGCATCTGTGTCAATTAGTCCATATGACTTTGGATTAAAAGGATGTGTAATGAAGGAAGATGAAGATGAATTGAAGGATGGCATAAATATGTTTTCTAAAGCAGTTTTACCATTAAATGAGACAGATACAATGACATTAATTAGAGAAACTATGATTAATGGCGATTATTGGAGATTATCAAATAAGGCAGAACAATTATCTAAAAGAAATATTTTAATAATAGCAGCTACAGGGGATATTGTAGGTCCTAATAAACTTCATCATATACCTTTAATGAAAGAAATCTATAAATATAATAAATATAATGTAAAAGAATTTTTTATAAATACGGATCATTCTTATAGTAATAGAAGAATATTACTTTCTAAAGTTGTGGCAGAGTATATTGAAAGTATATATAAGGGTTGATAAATAAAACAGGAGGTAGTATATGAAAAAATATAAATTAGGACTTATTATTGCCATGTTAATTTGGGGAAGTATTGGTATATTTGTTAGATATATTAATTTTACATCTAGTCAAATAGCATTGGTAAGAGCTATTGTAGGAAGTATATTTTTAATGATTTTTAGTATGATATCAAAAGAAAGTTTATCCAAGGAAAAAATAAAATCCAATTTAGTAGTATTAATATGTTGTGGAATATGTTTAGGTTTCAACTGGATTTTTTTATTTCAAGCATATCATTACACAACTATTTCCACAGCAACAATTTGTTATTACTTAGCGCCAATAATAGTAATGTTTTTATCACCTTTTTTATTGAAAGAGAAATTAAACTCAGTAAAAATTTCTTGTATAGTTGCAGCCATGATAGGAATGTTATGTATTGTGGGAATTGATAAAAATAGTATGGGTAAAAATGACATGGTTGGAATACTATATGGTTTAAGCGCAGCATGTTTATATTCAAGCGTGGTAATCTTAAATAAATTTTTAAAGGATATTTCAGGAAGAGATAGTGCCATAGTGCAATTATCAGTAGCAGCTATATTTCTGTTGCCTTATGTAGCTTTTACAGAAAAAATAAGTTTAATAGGTGTTTCTAGCCAGTCCATAATTCTATTATTAGTAGTAGGTGTAGTTCATACAGGAGTAGCTTATTTATTATATTTTACTGTTATTCAAAAAATAGAAAGTCAGACTGTAGCTATTTACTCTTATGTTGACCCTATTTCTGCCATAATTATGTCGGCTATAATCTTAAGTGAAAGTATGAGTTTATTACAAATTATCGGAGGTATATTAATATTAGGATCTACATTTATTAGTGAAATTTATAGTAATAAAATGAAGTCTCAAGAGCCTTTATTAGAGTCGGCTACTACTGAGGAGGAATAATTGACACATTCTTTTCTTCATGATAAGATAAGACAAAATATTTAATGCATATTTTGGAGGCCAATAAGTGAAGAAGGTATTTTGTATTATACTAATTAGTTTATGTACAATAATTATGATGACTGGATGTAATAAAAAAGTATCTAGTGAAAGTGTTAAAACACATAAAAATGAAGATTCTCAAGAGAGAATTAAAATAATGGAAAATGTATATGTTGATTATATAAATGATATTTATTTAGATAGTAGTAAATATGTGGGTAAAACAATAGAATTAGAAGGTATGTTTACAAAATTAAAAACAGAAGATAATAAAAATCATTTATATGTATATAGATTAACGGATATAGTAGAACATAGTCATGACAATGACAACTCTGAACATGAACACGAAGAAAACAAAGAGGTTGAAGCTATGAGTGGACTAGAATTTGACTATGACGGCGATTTACCAAAAGAAAATGATTGGATAAAGGTTGTAGGTAAGTTAGAAGAACAAGGTGGAAATTTAGTTATTAACGCAGATTCTGTGAAAATAATGAAAAATAGAGGAATGGAAAAAGTAAAAAAATTTTATTAAAATAAAAACCCTAGGATTATTCATAGGGTTTTTATTGATTATTTCTCTTTATTAAAATTCCATTCATAATAAAATTCATCTAAATAAATTTCCATGAATCTATGTCTTTCTTCAGCAATTTGTCTAGCAGTATCTGTATTTATTAAGTCTTTAAGCTTAAGTAATTTTTCATAAAAATGATTGATTGTGTGGTTATCAAGATTTTTTACTTCGTCTAAGCTTTGAAAATTTTTAGGTTTAATATGGGGATCATACATTAATCTATTTTTACTGCCACCATATGTAAAAGCTCTTGCTATGCCTATTGCACCCATGGCATCTAATCTATCAGCATCTTGAACAATTTTTCCTTCTAGATTGTTTTGGTCAGAATTTACTATACCGCCTTTATAGGACATTGTAGTGATTATATTCATTATTCTATGAATAGATTCTTCATCCACATGAAGGGATTTTAAAAAATTTTCTGTTGTTTTATTATTATTGCTAAATTTCCAATCGTCAATATCGTGGAGCAAAGACGTCATTTTAATAATGAATTCATCTCCGCCTTCCTTTTCACAAATATAGGTAGCTAAATTATAAACTCTTTTTACATGAAACCAATCATGGCCAGAGCCTTCTTTATATAATTTATCTTTTACAAATAATTTAGTTTCTTTTAATATTATGTCTTTATTCATTTAACCATCCCTCAATTTTAGTTTTATGTAAAGTATAAATCTATTATATTATAAATTATACTTTCACATACATTTTTTCACAAACAAGAGAAAAGTATGTAATTAAAAAGGGAGCAAGGTCATAATTATTTTCCTTTGCTCCCTACTAAAGAGGTAAAATGATAATATCTATTTATTAAATTTGCTCTTTAACCAGCTAATAAAATTAGTGCTAGAATTTTTACTGTTATCTACTTTATCTGAATCATAATTCTTAGTATCTGAAGTTTTAGCTAAAGAAGTTTCTTCTTTATTAGAATCCTTTTGAGAATCTTCAGCTTTTACTTTCATTACAAACTTAACACTACCATCCATGCTATGGTTTATACCTGTGAAATTATCATATGATTTTGCAGCATCTAATAATTTATCCTTAACTTCCATAGCTCCATCTACAGAATTTATTAAAGTGTTTCCTTCTTCTGCAAGTTTATTTAAACCCTCATTTTGAAGCTTTTTAGCACCTGAATATAGTTGATCAGTACCACTAGATAATGTTCCTATTCCAACTAAAATCTTGTCAGAGTTACTAGCAAGCTCAGATGAACCATTTTTTAATGTGCTCACTCCATCAGCCAATGTTTTTCCACTAGATTCTAATAGAGAAGTACCATTAGCTAAAGTCTTGCTACCAGAGTAAGCATCAGAAGCGCCTTTAGCGAGCCTAGAAGAACCTAAAGCAAGCCTATAAGAACCAGAAGCTAAATCCTTGCTACCAGAGTAAGCATCAGAAGCACCTAAAGCAAGCCTAGAAGAACCAGAAGCAAGCATAGAAGCACCAGAAGTTAAACTTGCACTACCAGAGTAAGCATCAGAAGCACCTTTAGCAAGCCTAGAAGAACCACTTGCCAAATTTGAACTACCATCACTTAGGGTTTTTAGTCCACTAGAAACAGAGCTAGAACCTTTGCTTACTTCTCCTAAACCAGTTTTTAAATCAGATAATCCACTATTAAGATCACTTAAACCAGAAGAAAGTTTTTTAGCACCAGCTACTGCAGAATCAATGCCTTTTGCTAAAGATTTTAGACCACTTTCTTGTTTATCAGCTAAATCATTTAATCCCTTGGCAATACTATTCAAGCCATCGGCAGCGCTACTAATACTTGATGATTGCTTACTAAGTGAATCACTAATCTCTTGTACATTAGCTAATGTTTTTTCATCACCATTTTCAGATGCCCTAGCAGCTATAGATGAAAGGTTAGATTGAATATTGCTACTACTTCCAGCACTTAATTTAGAAGCAATATCTTCTATTTTAGAAGAAAGAGATCTAATTACATTGGTAGAAGATATTAAGTCGTTTACTCCACTAGAACCATTGCTTAATCCTTCTTCTAAATTGTCAGCACCAGCTTGGAGTTGTTTAGCGCCTTTTTGTAATTCGCTAGAACCACTATAAGAAGAATTAATACCTTCATCTAAAGCAGAATAATTACTATTTAATTTAGAAGCACCATCACTAACTTGTTTAGCGCCGTCACTTAAGTCTTTAGAAGAAGAACTTAAAGTACTAAGACCACTAGATAGAGATGAAGCCCCATCGTTAACCTGTTTAGCACCACTACTTAAGTCTTTGGAAGAAGAACTTAAAGTACTAAGACCGCTCGATAAACTAGAAGCACCAGAATTAACTTTATTAGCACCATTACTTAAGTCTTTAGAAGAAGAGCTTAAAGTATTAAGACCACTAGATAAACTTTGAGCTCCATTATTTAACTCAGGTAATTTGCTTACAAGTTGAGATGAACCATTATTAAGAGCAGTTATACCATTGTCTAATTTTTTAACTCCACTATTAAATTTTTTATAATTAGTATCTAAAGTATTAGCACCATTACTAACTTCTTTAGCACCATCTACTAAACTTTTACCACCTTCTTGTAATTTATCTAAAGAGTCTTTTAAATCACCAAAGCTAGTATCATCATCTATATCTTCTAAATATTTTGATACATCACTTGTAGCAGCAATCATTATATTTGGAGTTTCAAAAGAAGTAGTATTTCCTTCAATAACAACTTCATCTTTTAAATCAAGATAACTAGAGAACTTACTATCTAAATCAAGAGATTCTTTAAAACCTGGTATAGATACAAATGTAATAGCACAATTACTTCCTTCATCTAATAAAGTTCCAGTGCTTGTTTTTATATCTTTAAAATTATCTCTATTTAAAACAATTTCTGAAGCAGTTATAAAAGGAACATAAATAGTTCTGTTTTTTCCGTTTATAGTTACTTGGCGACTTTCATTATTTTTTAAAGATAAAGTAATTTTAAATTGACCACTTTTACCTTGGATATCTTGAGGATTTACTTCTTTATCATTTAATTCGTATTTAATATTTACATTAAGAGGTAAATTTTTATTAGTTTCACCTTGATAATATAAATCATCACCTTTAACATCCCAAGTTACTTTATTTCCACTAATTTCAGGCTTTTCATCACCTTTAACATTTTTTATATTGCTTAGAGAACTTACATCATGAATAGTTCCAAGAGAAGATGAACTATTAATCCAAGCAGATACTATATTTTTATTAACATTACCATTTTCATCTAAGATAGAGTATACAGTTTCATCTTTACTTACATTGTTATCAGCAAATACACAAGATGAACTACCAAGCATTAGTATTACAGTTGCAAGAGCAACAGATTTATTTTTTATTTCTTTATTGTTCATTTTAATAAACCCCCTATTAATTAATTTCTTCACATAATTCTTTTTTAGTTATAAAATTTTTACTAGTTTTAACAACAATTCCTTCAAATAATAATAGTATTGCAGGAAGTATAAAAATAATTATAAACATACTAACTATGGCACCTCTTGCCATTAAAGTACAAAGAGCACTAATCATATCAAGTTTTGAAATTAATCCTACACCAACAGTAGCTCCAAAGAATGATAAAGCACTAGTTATAATAGAAGGAGCACTTCCTTTTATTGAACGTTCCATAGCCTCAAATTTTTCATATCCTTCATTCCTTTCCTCTTTAAATCGAGAAGTAAGAAGAATAGCGTAGTCAATAGTAGCACCTAGCTGTATAGTACCAAGAACGATAGAGGCTATAAATGGTTCTACAGTTCCTGTATAATAAGGAAGGCCTAAATTAAGGAATATAGCACATTGTATAGTGGCAACTAGTATTACTGGAAGTGATGCTGATTTAAATAATAAAGCGATAATAATGAATATAGCAGCAATAGATGCAACACTTACTTTTGTAAAATCTGTATCGGCAATTTTTATTAAATCTAAAGTAAGAGGTGCTTCACCACCAACAAGGCCTTCCTTATCATATTTATGAACTATTTTATTTAATTTTTCAATTTGAGCATTACATTCATCAGTAGCTGCTTTATATTTTGAATTGACTAATATTTGTTCATAACCATTAGATTTTACTTCGCTTAGAATATCGTCAGGTATGAAATCTTGATCAACCCTTGGACCTATATATTTTTGGAGTCCAATAACAGAAGTAATACCATCTAAATTCTGAATTTCCTTAATCATTTTACTTAAGTCATTTGAAGTAACAGTATCTTTTACTAATATGAAATTGGTACTTTCCATATTGTAATCAGTTTTCATTTTGTTTGTAGCAATAATTGAAGGAAAATTACTTGGTAAACTTTCATCTAAATTGTAGTAGACATTAGCATTTTTATATCCAAAATAAGATGGAATAAATATGATTACAAATAAGACAGCTAATTTCTTATAATTCTTGACTATAATTTTAGATACTTTATTAAACTTTGGCATTACTGTTCTATGTTTATATTTTTCAATTTGTTTGTCAAACACAAGTATAAAAGAAGGTAGTACAGTAATAGTACTAAGAACACCAATTAAAACTCCTTTTGCCATTACTAGACCGATATCTTTTCCAAAGCCTAACTCCATAACACATAGTGCTAAAAAACCTGCTATGGTAGTAACAGAACCACCAGCAACAGATATAAAGGTATTTTTTATGGCATTTGCCATAGCATTTTTTTTATCCTTTGGACACTTGATTTTTTCTTCTTCGTATCGATGCAATAAGAATATTGAATAATCCATAGTAACACCTAATTGTAATACAGCAGCTAAGGCTTTTGTTATATAAGAAATTTCTCCAAATATAATGTTTGAGCCAAAGTTATATATTACGGCCATACCAATACTTGTTAAGAAAATTATTGGTATAACAGATGATTCTAAAGTAACACCAAGAATAATTAGAATTAAAATACTTGCTGCTAGTATATATAAAGGAACTTCTTTGTCTGCTAAATCCTTGGTATCTTTAAGAATTCCACACATACCACTTAAAAAAGCTTGCTTTCCTGCAATGCTTCTTATAGAAGATACGGCATTTTGAGTTTTTATATGCCCAGTAGCTTTTTCCATTTTTACTATCATCATTGTAGATTTATCCCCGTTGTATAGAAAATCAGTCATATCCTTTGGCAAAATTTCTTTAGGTACTGATAAATCCATAAAATCATCTACCCATAGCACATCAGCTACACCATCTACTTTAGCAACTTTGTCTTTAATCTTAGCAACATCTTTATCATCCATATTTTCTACAATTAACATGGCTAGAGTACCACATCCAAAATCATCTTTTAAGATATTTTCGGCTTTTGTAGTAGAAATATTATTTGGCAAATAACTTAAGATGTCATAGTTAATATTTGTGTTAAAATAGCCAAATGTAGCTGGAATCAATAAGATTACTGCCAACAGTAAGATTAACTTACTGTGATTTGCAATTTTTTCTGCAATTCTTTCCATATTTACCCCTCCAAAATATTAGCACTTTTTAGGCGTGCCCAAATTTATAACAAGATTATAGGGCGCGCCCAATACTATGTCAACTATTTTTGTTAAAAATTTCTAATTTAATTCAATTAAAAAAGATGAACAACTTTACATTGTTCATCTTAAAATTCAAAATAGTGAAATTTCCCAATTATATCTTGATAATCAAATTGTTTAGATTCTGCCATTGCTTTATCAACGATTTCATCGACCTGTTTATGATTTATGATATTAAGCAATAGTAAACGAGTAGAGGTAATACTTCTTACAATTGAATCTATGTCAAAGTCCTTTTCACCGTGATAATATCTTTTTAATAATTCACATTCGCCAGAATATCCAATAGTAACACTAAAACATATATCCTTTTCTCTTATATCATAATTCATATCTTCAGCTTTTTTCTTGCATAAATCTATTAAAATATTTTGAGCAGCTCTTCTTACAATTTCAATATTGGAACCTTGTAGGTAAATTCTAAATAACTTTTCATTTAAAACTAAAGTATAGGTGTAAACACATTGTATTGTAGCATAGCTTAACAGTACTTCTGTTTTATCGTTACTACTTTCTATAACATCATCATAAATTTTATTTAGGATTTGTTTAAATATATGAATTAAAATATCTTCCTTTTTTCTAAAGTAATAATATAAATGGCCTCTTCCTATTCCACATTCTTCTGCAATTTGTCTAATAGTTGTCTTATCATAGCCTTGATCTAAAAATAATTGTGTAGAGACTTTTAATATATTTTTCTCCATATCACTTATGGTTTGCATTTTAAATTCATTCATATCAATACTCCTTTTAATTAGAATTTATTTAACACTATTATAATACTATATTCTAATTTGGAAAGTTTTTTTTATTTAAATAAAATATTAATTAATATTTAAAAAAAGATAAAAAATAAGTTACCTAAAATGATTGTCATTATAGGTAACTTTATAAATTAATTTGTAGTAGGTACCACGTAAGTCAGAAGGCTCACAAAAATCAGACATTGCTAAATAAGTATATTGAGAAGAAAAAATATGGATATAAACAAAAAATTGGTTAAAAATGATAAGTATGCCTTTTTATAGTATAATTATATCTAAAGAGAAAAGGGGTTGGAAAAATGAAAATAATAATTGATGATAAAATTAATGAAAAATGTAATAAGGTGGCAATCGGTTCTATAGAAGCTTATGTTAGTGTAACAGAAAACAATGAAAAATTATGGAACATAATTGATGAAAAAGCAAAGGAAATAGAAAATAATGTTCCTGTTAAAACAATTAATACAATAAAAAATATTGCAGATTCTAGAGCTGCATATAAAGCCTTTGGAAAAGATCCATCTAGATATAGATTATCTTCTGAGGCACTATATAGAAGAATAGCTAGAGGGATTGGTTTATATAAAGTTAATAATGTGGTAGATATAAATAATTTAATTTCTTTAAACTCTGCATGCTCTGTGGGAACTTATGATTTAGACAAGATAAGTGGAGATATACATTTTACAATTGCTGAGGAAGGTGAAACTTATGCAGGTATAGGTAAAGGAGAATTGAATATTGCTAATTTACCAGTATTTTATGATAATAAAGGAAAGTTTGGTAGCACAACTTCAGATTCTGTAAGAGCTATGATAACCACAGATGCTAAGCATATTCTAATGAATATAATTTCATTTAATGGTGATGAAGAGTTAGATAAATATATGGATGAGGCTTGTGAATACTTAGAAAAATATGCTGATGGAAAAATTTTATGTAAAGAAATAAATAAATGGTAATATAATTAAATAAAAATAATTATTTTTCCAAAGTATATGGAGAAATTTTAAGAATGGAGATGAGTAGATTGAAAAAAATTCAAAAGCCTAAGATAAATGTTAATTTAGAAGTAATAAACACTGTAGATCAGTTATTGGAATTAATAGAAGAAGATGAAAAAATTTGTGATAGGTTGATTGAAAATATTGAAATTCCAACTATGGATGAGTCTAGGTTATCTTTTGATAGTTGTGTTTTTAAAAATGTGAACTTCGACAATTGTACATTTAGATATATAGACTTATTAGATGTTATATTTGATAAATGCGATCTATCGAATATTGATTTTTCAGAAGGAAGTATATTTAGGACTGAATTTGTAAATTGTAAGATGGTAGGATGCAAAATTGAAGATGCACATTTAAAAGATTGCTTATTTAAAAATATTTTAGGCGATTACAGTAGTTTTGCTTTCAGTAAATTAAATAAGGTAAGCTTAGAAGGCTCATCTTTTGCTTCAAGTGTGTTTATGGAAGTAAAAAATAAATGTTTGAACTTTGATGATTGTGATTTTAAAAAGACAGTCTTTACAAGAACATATTTAGAAGATGTAAATTTATCTAATTGTGAGATTGATGGAATAGAAATTGGAATACCAGAACTATACAAGGCTAAAGTAAATGCTAGTCAAGGATTAGAATTGGTGAGATTAATAGGATTAATTGTAGAATAAACTATAGGAATACATAAAAAATTTTCTTGAATATAGTCGATTTTTGTTTTAATATATTGTATAAACAATTATGTGCAAAGATCTTATTCTTAAGGAGAATGTATAATGAACAAGACTATGAATACTGGCAACAGGTTTTTAGATAGTTTTAAGAGGGTATTAGTAAGATTTAAAGAAGCTAGATTTGGTATAGGACTTATAAAAAATTTGCCTAAAGTTGCAGATTATTTTAGTGATAGAAATGCATCTTTTTTGGGAAAGGCGAAAGTATTTTTTTCTTTTGTAACTACACTAATATACTTTGTATTTTCCATAGATATTATTCCAGAGGCCTTGTTTGGTCCCCTAGGATTTTTTGATGATGCCTTTATGATAATATGGGCAATAGGTATAATTTATGAAGAACTGTCTAAATATAAAGGTCCTCAAGATCCATATGAGAGAAGTGGTAAAAAAGTATATAAAGATCCAAATATAATAGATGATGCTAGTTATAGCATTAAAGATGAAGAATAAAGCCAGTTTTACACTGGCTTTTTTATAATATGTTGAAGAATTTATATAGTATTATAATATAATATAATATGATTTATTTAGTAAAAACATACAAAATTTGGAGATTTCATAAATTTTATTATCTGAAAAATTATTAATACTTGAATAATTATATATCATAAAAATAATTGTATAATAGAAAAAATGCAATTGAAAAAAATATAACTTAAAGCTATATTTATATGTAAAGAAAAAGACATTAGGGAGGATGATAACGTGAAAAATAGGAAAATTTTATTTTTCGATATTGATGAAACTTTGCTTTCTCACAAAACTTTTACCATACCAGAAAGTACAAAAAATGCACTTAAAAAAGCAAAGAAAAAAGGCCATTTAATTTTTATAAATACAGGAAGAACAAAATCGCTAATAGGTGATGATATAAAGGAACTAGGTTTTGATGGATATGTTTGTGGGTGTGGTACTTATATAGAAGTTAATAATGAAGTACTTTATGTTAATAGAGTTAATAAAGAAAAGTATAATATTATATTGGACTCATTAAAAAAGTATGAACTAAATGCTGTTCTAGAAGGCGAAGAGGCTATATATGTGGATGAAAATGCAGAAGATGATTTTTTATTGTCTAATTTAAGAAAACAAAATTATCCAGTCAAAACTTATGATTTAGAAAATATGACATTTAATAAGATGTTTATTAGATATGATGATAACAAATATATAGATAATTTTTGTGAAGATATAAAAGAAATATTTGATTACATAGATCATGGAAAGGGAACAAGAGAATTAATACCAAAAGGACATTCAAAAGGAAGTGGTATAGATTTTTTAGTTAATCATTTTAATATAGGTAAAGAAAATACATTTGCTTTTGGAGATAGTAATAATGATATACCTATGTTAGATAGTGTTTCAAATAGTATAGTTATGGGGAACGGAAATCCAGATCTGTTTAAAAAGGCAACATTTGTTACAAAACATATAGATGAAGATGGAATAGAACACGCTATGAAATATTTAAAAATTATTGATTAAGTATAATGAAAAATCAAGTAATTAAAATAAGACTAAAAATTTTGACTTTTAAAATTTTTAGTCTTATTTTCTATGATTTAACTCAGTATTTTTCGCTTCAATTTTATTTTTATGTTTGTCCAACTATTTTACCAGTATCTTTTAAATCATATCCTCCAAGTCCTTCAAGTTCATCTTTGAACTCTTTTGAAGATAAAATATCAACAATGGATTTATAAACAGGATTATCTAAATCGGATCTTTTTATTACTAAATCATAACGTTCTTTTTGAAGAGGAATAAATTCAATATTATCTACTTGTTTAGAAACTTTTTCATTACCAACTCCAATATCAGCACCACCTCTAGCAACACAACTAGCTACGCTAAGATGAGATGTTTCTTCATTTTCATATCCATTTATATTATTTGACATATTAAATGAATGAAGTTTACCATCAAGTAAAACTCTAACTCCAGAACCTTTTTCTCTATTAATCATAGTAATGTCACTTCTGCTTAAATCATTCCAATCTTTTATATTTTTAGGATTACCATTTTTAACATAAAACCCCTGTGTTCTATAAGCAATATTAATTAAAATACAAGATACGCCTGGTAGTAGTTTTTTTACAAAACTAGTATTATATGTATCTGTTTCGCTATCCCAAAGATGACAAGAAGATATGGAAACTTTATTATTATACATATCGTATAATCCATTATAGCTACCTATATGAGAACGATATGTTCTTACATTTTTTGTTTTAACTTCTATCATTCTACATAATATATCTAAAATAATATCTTGACCAGAAATTATAATTTCTCCATTTTTTATAGAAGAAGGTTTCATATTAATAGTAGGTTCAAATGATGGCATGGAATTACTTGTAAATGTATTTTTTTGGCTATTTATATAATTTTCCACATCACTTTTATCGATCCTTATTTTTCTACCAATCTTATAAGAAGGAAGTTCTCCTCTCTTTATCATTTCATAGACTGTATTTTTTGTAATGTTTAACATTTGAGCAACTTCCATTGCATTTAATGATGAATTCATAACAAACACCTCCCTAGAAATATTGTAACATAAAATATTTTTTTTACTAAATATTCTAAAAAATGTATAAATTTGTTGCTATAAAAGTATTAAATATATACAATATAAATTATAAAACATGACATAATGTTACGAAACATAATAAAACGTAATAGAGGGGGATGTTTATGAAAGTATTAAAAAAATTAGGAATAACATGGCTAGTTTTAAGCTTAGCACTAGGAGTAGTTGGATGCTCTAGTAACAGTGAGGATGAAAGTAAGAAAGATGATACTACAAGTGAAGGGACAGTAACTCTAAATATATCTGCAGCAGCATCTCTACAAGAGGCTATGACTGAATTGGAAACAAAGTTTAAAGAAGTAGAGCCAAATATAAAGCTAGAAGTCAACTTAGGATCTTCTGGAACTTTACAACAACAAATAGAGCAAGGCGCTGCTTGTGATGTATTTATATCAGCAGGTGAAAAGCAAATGAAGGCATTAGAAGATAAAGATTTATTATTAGATGGAACAAATAAAACTTTATTAACTAATGACTTAGTATTAGTTGCGGCTAAAGGAAAAACAGTTAAAGATTTAGATAGCATAACTTCTGAGGATGTAAAACATATAGCAATAGGAGATCCGCAGTCAGTTCCAGCCGGTAAATATGCTAAAGAAGTTTTAGATAATACAAAGTTATATGATAAAGTAGAAGATAAGCTTGTTCTTGCTAAAGATGTAAAAGAAGTTTTATCTTGGGTACAACAAGGAAATGCTGATGTTGGATTTGTTTATTTAAGTGATACTGTAGGTGCTGATAAAGTAGAAGTTGTTTTAACTACTGATGATGATACTCATTCAGCTATAAATTATCCAGTTGCTATAATGAAAGAAAGTAAAAAACAAGACAAAGCTAAAGCATTTGAGAATTTCTTATTAAGTGATGATGGACAAGCTATTCTTGAAAAATATGGATTTAAAAAAGCTAATTAGTTTATAGAATTGGAGGAAGTATAATGAATGCAGGATTAACACCGCTTTGGATATCAATAAGAACATCTCTATTAGCAACATTTATAACATTTTTTATAGGAATAGGAAGTGCTTATTTAGTAGCCAATTATCAAGGTAAGTGGAAAGGTTTAATTGATAGTTTATTTACTTTACCCCTTGTACTTCCTCCAACAGTATTAGGCTTCTTTTTACTTCTTTTATTTGGTAAAAATGGACCTATGGGAAAATTACTGGAACTTATGGACAAAAGTATAATTTTTACATGGAGTGCTACTGTTATTGCGGCAACAGTTGTTGCTTTTCCTATGATGTATAGAAGTGCAAGATCAGCTTTTGAGCAAATTGATGTTAATTTAATTTCAGCAGCTAAGACACTAGGTCTTAGTAATTGGAAAATTTTTTATAAAATTGCAATACCACTTGCTTGGCCAGGAATAATAGGTGGACTAGTATTATCATTTGCAAGAGCATTAGGAGAGTTTGGAGCCACACTTATGATTGCAGGAAATATCCCAGGAAAAACTCAAACAATGCCTTTAGCCATATTCTTTGAAGTTCAAGCTATGGATTATAAAGGTGCTATGCTTTGGGTAATGACTATTGTAGTTATTTCAGTAGTAATGATACTTATATTAAATAAATGGTCTGATAAGCAACAAGAAATTGTAGGGAAGAGGGGTTAGAGTATGTCATTGATAGTAGATATAGAAAAAGACTTTGGTTCCTTTTTTCTAAAAGTTAATATAGAACAAGAAAATGGTGTTTTAGGTTTTTTAGGAGAGTCAGGCTGTGGAAAAAGTATGACTTTGAAATGTATAGCAGGTATTATTAAGCCAGATAAAGGTAAAATAATTTTAAATGGAAGAGTATTTTTTGATTCAGAAAAAAGAATAAATATTCCTCCTCAAGAACGTAAAGTAGGTTATTTATTTCAAAATTATGCTTTGTTCCCTCATATGACGGTAAAAGAAAACATCGAAATAGGATTAGTTAATCTTAGTAAAGAGGAAAAAAATAAAATAGTAAAAGAATATCTTCATAAAATGAAACTAGAGGGATTTGAAAAAAGATATCCTCATCAATTGTCAGGTGGACAAAAGCAAAGAATCGCATTTGCCAGAGCCTTGGCTTGTAATCCAGAGATACTTATTTTAGATGAACCCTTTTCCGCATTAGATTATCATTTGAAAAGTAATATGGAAAATGAATTAATCGATGTTATTAAAGATTTTAAAGGTCATATTGTATATGTTACTCATGATATAAGTGAATCTTATCGTATATGTGATCATATAGTTGTATTTAATAAAGGCTTGGGGCTAAATAAAAGATTTAAAAAAGATTTATTTAAGCATCCTATGTCAATGACAGAAGCAATTATTACAGGTTGTAAAAATATTTCTGAAATAGATATAATTGATGAAAAAAGAGTATTTGCCAAAGACTGGGGGATAGAATGTATATTATCAGATGATATAGCAGACGGAGCAAAATATATTGGTATTAGATCACACCATATAAGGATAGTTCAAAATAATCTGCAATTTAGTAGAGAAAATTTGTTTGAACTTTCTATAGTAAAAGTGTTTGAAAGTTCGTTTACATATATAGTTTACGTACAGAATTTAGAAAACGAAAACTTTAGTGCAATACAATTGGAAATTAATAAGAATATAGAGCCTTTAAAAGTTGGAGATAAGGTTCTTGTAAAATTTGATGAAAATTGTTTATTTGATTTTTGTTAAAATTAAGAGTGAGATAATGATTGTAATGTAAAACGAATAAAAAAGTGCAGATTTTCTATTTAGTTTGAAATCTACACTTTTTTTTATTTTTATGATAATATAATATTGGAAATAAAAATTAAAAGGAGAGTTGTTTTTGAAAAATAATAAGAGCATTGTGGGAGAACTTCTTTATAAATAGGGAGTAACCACAAAATACTATCCTTATTTATAAAGAAGTCTTTTTTAATATAAGATTGATATATAAATAAAGGAGATTAAAATGAATTTAGATACATTTGAAAAATTACAATTAAATGAAGTTAAAGAATTAGTAAAAGTACACTGTGTAAGTTCACTTGGGAAAAGTCTTATAGACAAATTAGAACCCAGTGGAAATTATTCTGTTGTTAAGAAAAAGTTAGAAGAAAATAAAGAAGCAAGAAAAGTATTAGAAAATAGTAATCATGTACCACTAGAAGGATTATTTAATATATATCCTGTAATAGATAAAGTAGAAAAGGGAATGATTTTAGATGTTGCAGAACTTGTTTCTAGTGAAGATTTCTTAAGAGGATGTAGAAAGACAAAATCATTTATGTTGGATAAGGAATTTTATTCACCTACATTAAGTTCTTATGCATTAAATATAACAGAATGCGAAAATATAGGAAGAAGAAATTAAATTTTCAATTAAAAATAATAAAATTTCTAGTGAAGCTAGTAAAGAATTGAAGAAAATTAGACGAAGTATAGATATATGTGAAGGCAGAATAAAAGAAAGGTTAAATAAATTTTTAACATCTTCTACTAATAAAAAGTATATACAAGAATTTATCATAAGCAAAAGAGATGATAGATTTGTAGTACCTATTAAATCATCTTTTAAAAATGAAGTTGATGGAGCAATTTTAGATACTTCTTCAAAGGGTTCAACAGTGTTTATAGAACCAGCATCCATAAGCAAATATTCTTTAGATTTAATTACATTAAAAAGTGAAGAATCTATAGAAGAATATAAGATTTTATCATATCTTACAGAATTGATTTATGACAAAATTAGAGAGATTAAGTTAAATATGGAAATAGTATCTCAGTATGATATGATATTTGCCAAGGCTAAATTTAGCCAAAATAATAAATGTATTACTCCAAAGATAAATAATCATGGATATACTAAGATTGTTAAAGGAAAGCATCCTCTGTTAAAAGTCAATGTAGTGCCTTTGGATTTTGAAATAGGTGATAAATATAGAAGTTTAATTATAACAGGACCTAATGCAGGTGGAAAAACTATCACTTTAAAAACTGTAGGTATTTTAACTTTAATGACACAGTGTGGTTTCGATATACCAGCCATGGAAAATACTGAAATTAGTATATTTGAAAAAGTCTTTGTTGATATAGGAGACAATCAAAGTATTGAAAATGCCCTTAGTACTTTTTCTTCTCATATAAAAAATATAGCAGATATTATGAGAGAAGCTAACAAAAATACCTTGATACTCTTTGATGAAATAGGCTCTGGAACAGATCCAAATGAAGGTGCTAGTTTAGCTATTGCACTCCTAGAAGAATTTTATCAAATGGGTTGTATTATGATAGCATCTACTCACTATGAAGAAATTAAACATTTTGCCAATAAACATCCTGATTTTGAAAATGCAGGAATGATGTTTGATAAGGAAACGTTAGAGCCCTTGTATAAGCTTGTTATTGGCAAATCAGAAGATAGCAATGCGCTATTTATTTCTAAAAAAATGGGAATAAAAGATAAGGTTTTACAAAAGGCAAAAACCTACATGGATAATAAAAATTACGATTTCACTTTAGTAAAAGAAAATAAAATTTTAAATAAGGTTGTTGAAAAAGAAAATTTAACTTTTATAGAATTTCCAAATTTTGAAATGGGAGATAAGGTAGAATTGCTAGATTTCAAGGATTTTGGTATAGTTTATAAACCAATAGATAAGTTCAACAACGTGGAAGTTTTATATAAAGATGAGTTTGTTAATATAAATGCTAGAAGGCTAAAATTACAATTTAAAGCTAAAGACTTATATCCTGAAGGATATGACTTAAATAGTTTGTTTATAAGTTTTGAAAAAAGAAAGCTAGATAAGGATATAGAAAGAGGTTCTAAAAAAGCTTTAAAGAAAATTCAAAAGGAAATAAAAAACAATAGATAAAATAAATCAAAGGGGAAGTGTGACTTATACACTTCCCCTTTTAGCTAATCTGCATTTCTAAATTTAAATTTTGTTCTAGGACTAGCATATTCTGATTTAGCAACTAACATACTATCTCTTTGTCTTACATTAACATACTTTCCTTGTGGAGCCATTAGGCTAAATTCCATATATCCAGTTCGAAAAATATTAAAAATAGTAGCATTGTTTTTATTAGCATCAGCAACTAATGCACCATTATAATCAATTCTTACAAATTGCCCCCCAACAATTCTAAGTTTTACTTGATAGTTATTAATAGGAATTATTTTGAAAGTTTCTCCTTGTTGAGCAATAGCAGCAACGGCATATAAAACATCATTATATCCTACTATTATAAATGCATTTGAAAACAGTGATTTTATTTTTACCTTAGGAATATCTTGGACTGGAGGTATGACTGATCCAGGTTCTGTTTCAGGTGGAAATGGTGGAGTAACTGGGTCAGGTCCTGGACTTATCCAAGGTGGTAATTCAGGACCTGGTCCTATTTGTATAATTGGATCACGACTATCTATACTCATACTTTGCCCCCTTAATATTAAACTACTTATTATATTTTATGATGATAAGTAAGTTAAGGTTACTAGGAGTATTTAAACAACAATAATATTGCTATTAAACAAAAATAAAAAATACTTAAAATTCGCAAAATACTTGAAATTATTGATATAATATGTTATCCTTAAAAATGAAAATAAATAAAGATTAATTTAGATAATAATTTTTTCCTATAAAGGCAAATTATTGCTATGTAGTCTTTATAGGAGGATTAATATAATGGATAAAAAATTAATATGTAAAGATTGTAAAGCTGAGTTCTTATTCACAGAAGGAGAACAACAATTCTACAAAGAAAAAGGATTTGATAACGAGCCAGTTAGATGTCCAGAGTGTAGAAAAGCTAGAAAACAACAAAATAACAACAGAAGATAGTTCTGTTAAAGAAAAGCTATGAGATTAAATCTTATAGCTTTTTTAGTTTAAAAAAAGAAAAATATATTAATAATTAAGTGTAATTTCATGGAAATTAAAGCAACTATAAAATATCCAGAAAACTCAAAAAATGTTAAAAAAATTTTATATTTCGACAACGTTCACTAGCATTGACTTATGATAATTAGGGGTATATAATGGATAATTATTAGATTAAAAACAAAATTGAAGAGTGGAGATGAATAGTATGGAAGGAAGCATAGAAGCAATTGCTACCAATAATTTATTGTTAATATTTTCGATGATAATAATTACGGGTATTGCACTGGGAAGGATAAGTGAGATATTAAAAATTCCAGATGTAATACTATATTTAATAGCAGGTATAATAATAGGGCCAGCCTTTTTAAATATTTTAAGTATAGGGGCTTTTCCAGTAGAAAATAATTTAATACTTACTTTTGGATCAGCATTTATATTATATGAAGGTGGTAAAGAAATTAACTTAAAAGTACTAAATAAGGTAAAATTAAGTGTTGGAATGCTATCAACAGTAGGTGTTGTAATATCTGCAGTTGTAGTAGGCGTTGTGGCAGCTAAGATATTTAATTTACCTATTATGACAGCTTTTCTTTTAGGTGCGGTTATAGCTTCAACAGACCCAGCAGCTCTTATACCTGTATTTAAACAAGTTAGAATAAAGGACAAGATAAAACAAACAGTTGTAAGTGAGTCTGCTTTTAATGATGCAGTAGGAGCTATATTATCTTCAGCATTATTAGGTATAGTTATGAGTGGTCAGTTCTCAGCAATAGAGAGTATTAAGGAATTACTTATTTCAGCAGCGGTAGGAATAGGTGTAGGAATATTAGTAGGATATTTATTAATAATATTAGTTTCAGATAAAAGAGTGGGAATATTCCATTCTTATGCTCCAATTATGTCAATGTTAACAGTTACTCTTGCTTATGAGCTAGCTACAATGTTCCATGGTAGTGGATATATGGCAGTATTTATGGCAGGATTAATTTCAGGAAATAAAAAAATGTTTGGCATTTGGTTGGAAGAAGCTGATTATCAACCAACAGTACATTTTACAGAAAGTATAGCTACAATATGTCGTATGTCTATATTTGTTTTACTAGGCACTCAAGTAAATATATCAGCATTAGCTCAATATTGGTTACCATCATTAATAACAGTATTAGTTCTAATGTTTATAGGAAGACCTTTAGTAGTATTAGTATCTACTGCATTTGATAGAAAAGCACAATGGACATTTAAAGATAAATTATTTATGATGTGGGTTAGGGAAACTGGAGTTATACCAGCTGCAGTATCAGGAATAATAGTGGCAATGAAAGTGCCAGGTTATGAAATAATATCTTCAGTAGTGTTTATGACTATACTTGTAACGTTAATAGTACAAGCAAGTACTACGAAGCTAGTTGCGAAAAAACTAGGAGTATTAGAAGAAGCAACAGATAAGGTATCTGATGTGGTTGCTTAATATATTATAAATCCCCCTATAATATGATATTTATATCATATTTATAGAGGGATTTATTTAATTATTCGGAAATAATATAAAGTTTTGATTTTAAATCTGTAATAAAATTATAAATTATCTTTCAGAAACAGAAATAGAGCCAATTGCCACACTTCCGCCACGTACTACTATTATGCTTGGATACTGAGTTGCAATAAGTTTAATAATTTCATCATTTCTAGATTCAGTATGTACAGATTCCAAAATTAAGCTATCTTTTCCATAGTCAATAATAGAAATATTAAAAACTTGACACATTTGAAATAAATCACTTTTGTCTTTAAGAGAACAGTTTTTGACTTTTATAAAAACTATTTCTTTAGTATGAGTAGACATGGTAGTTAAATCTATAACTTTTATTACTTCTACAAATCTATTTAATTGTTTTTTTATTTGTTCAAATGTGGCATCATCACATAGTACGCTTATGGTCATACGAGACATAGTAATATCTTCTGTTGGGCCTACAGTTAAAGAGTTTAGATTATATAATTTAGCAGAGAATAAGCCTGCAATTTTGGCAAGAACTCCAGAGTAATTTTCCACATAAAGAGCAATCCATCTTTTTTTCATAATAATATTTTATCCTTTCTAATTTTCACTAATTATCATATCTTTAAGAGATTTTCCTCCTTGAACAATAGGAAGAACATTTTCTTTAAAATCAATTAAAATCTCAATTATGGTAGGAGCATCTAAATTAGTTTTAGCTTTTTCAAATGCACTGCTTATATTTTCTTCTTTATCAACTCTTATACCGTAAGCTCCATAGCTTTCAGCAAGTTTAATAAAGTCAGGAGTATAAGGAGGGCAAGATTTAGGTACTTTTTTATCTTCAAATTGACATTTATTACTACAGCTTTTTCTTTTTCGTAGACAAGTCCCCGAGTAGTTTTTATTGTAAAAGAAATGCTGCATCTCTCTAACCATTCCAAGAAAACTGTTATTAATTATGATAATAGTAATAGGAAGTTCATGTTGTACTGCTGTTGCCATTTCTTGAATATTCATTTGAAATCCACCATCACCACAAATGCATACAACTCTTTTATGAGGATTGCCAAGTTGAGCTCCAATGGCAGCAGGAAGACCAAATCCCATAGTGCCAAGACCACCAGAAGTAATAAGTTTTTTATTTTCATTCATTTCGATGTACTGAGTAGTCCACATTTGATGTTGACCGACATCAGTTACTACTATGGCATCTGGAAAACTTTTATTTACTTTTTCAATTATGACTTGGGGAGAAATAGTATTTTTTGAATTAGTATTTAACTTTAGCGGATGTTCTTTATCCCAAGTTCTTATTTCATTTAACCATTTTTCTGTATTATATTTTCTTGCAAGAGGAATCATTTCATTGATAGCAGATTTAGCATCGGCAACTATTGGTATATCAACTACAATGTTTCTAGAAATAGAAGCGGAATCAATATCAATATGGATAATCTTTGAATTTAATGCAAATTCAGAAAGTTTTCCGGTTATTCTATCATTAAAACGAGTACCAATAGAGAACATTACATCACATTCATTAATAGCTTTATTACAAGCATAGCTACCATGCATACCCACATTTCCTATATAAAGAGGATGAGAAGTAGGTATAGCACCTTTACCCATAATGGTAGTTATAACAGGTATATTGGTTATATCAACTAGTTTTTCAAACTCTTTATTGGCATTGGCAATGTTTACTCCGCCACCTATTAAAAATAATGGTTTTTTACTTTCCTCTAATAAATTGAATGCTTTTTTTATTTGCCCCATATGAACATTAGTGTTTGGTTTATAACCGCGAATATCTACTTTTTTAGGATAAATATCATCACCTAAGTCTTTTAATACATTACTAGGCAAATCTAAAATTACAGGTCCAGGTTTTCCTGTTTTAGCAATATAAAAAGCTTCTTTAATCATTCTACCAAGATCGTCTCTATTTGTAACAGTGGCAGAGTATTTGCAAATACCACGGGTAATACCTACAATATCAACTTCTTGGAAAGCATCATTTCCTATAACATAAGTAGGAACTTGACCAGTAAAACAAACTAATGGAATGCTATCATAGTTAGCATCTACAATACCAGTAACTAAATTTGTAGCTCCTGGACCACTTGTAACTAAACAAACACCAACTTTTCCTGTAGAACGAGCATAGCCTTCAGCAGCATGAATCAATCCTTGCTCATGTCTTGGCAAAATTAGCTCAATATCATCTTGATTGTAAATAGCATCAAAAATATCGATGTCATACCCACCGGGATATCCAAAAATTTTATGGATATTTTCTTCTTTTAAAGCCTTAATTATTAATTCAGCACCTTTTATTTTCATTAATATACCTCCATATTATTTTAAAATTTTTATAAAAAAAAACCCAAGCTGAAATGTCAGCTCAGGGCGAATATAATCCGTGTTACCACCTGAATTCAAGAAATAATCTTGCACTCAATTCCTATCAAATAAATAGGATTTCCTTTTATCGGTGGAAGTTCCGGTGAAGTCTACTAAAGTAAAAACTTGTTCTTTTCACTGCTTAAAGGCTAGTTCCCTTTCATTCTCACGAAGATTCTCATCGACCATCTTCTTTCTGTGCTTTAAATAAAAGGTATTATTCCTTATCATTGCATTATGTATAATGTTTTGAAATATCTGAAAATTTAGTTAGTAAAATTTTATCACTGTGTATTTATGAATGTCAACGATGAAATTTTATTAATTACAAAATAGAATAAACTCAATGATATATAAAAAAAAATATATGCTACCTATAAAATATATTTTTAGTGTATAATTATTTATAAACAGTTACCGAAATGTGTAGGGGGTATAGATGAAAAGGATTATAGTGCTAATCGTTTTGGCAGTAGTGATATTTCTAAATTATGATAAAATAGATGAAATATTTTTTCAAATGAGTTTATCACAAAATCAACTAAAATATGATGAAATATATTTTTTTGATTTAAATGAGGATGGAGAAAATGAGGAAATAAAGCTAAAATCATATAGAGATAAAGAAGATAATTTTATTGTGGATTTGTATATAAACAATAAATTAAAACAAAAATATAAAGATGAAAATAATATAAGTGTACATATATATGATTTTAATAAGGTAGATAATAAAAAAGAAATATACTTAATTTTAGGTAATAAGAATGAAAACAGTAAAATAAATATCTTTACATATTACGGTGAAAATAAAGGTTATAATATTAAAATGAATGGAAAAATCATAAACAATGATGATAAAAATGGAACAATGAAAATTACTTATGCAAGTACAGATGATTCGTCTGATTTTAATAATTATAGCAAAGTTATTGGTGGAGAACCTATTTTTATAAATTATGTTTATAAAAGAAAATTTGATTGTGATTTCACAGATATAGGCAAAAAAGAAGTTCAAGTTGTAGGTAGTAACAAAGAAAATGAATATATAGCAAAAGATGAAATTATAGTATATGAAACAAATGTGGGAAATGTAGAGGCGTACACTCTTTCAAAAGGTGATAAAATTAAGTTAGTATCTTTGTATAATTATGATGATAATCAATGTATAAAAGTAGTGAATAAAGAAGGCAGATATGGATGGATAAAAGTAGAAGATAAGCAACTTTTTGAACTTGGATAACAATAAAAGGTCAACATATATTTATATGTTGACCTTTTATTGTTATTTTTTGTCTATTAATTTTAATTCTACAGGAGCAAAGTCTTCAACTGATTCACCAGATAAAAATCTATGAGCTAAGTTTACTGCAGTTTCTCCTATCAATTTAGGTTGTTGAGCTATGGTTGCAGCCATATCACCTTGTTGGACAGATACTACAGCATCATCAGTAGCATCGAATCCAACAACTAAAACATTGTCCATGTTGGCATCTTGTAAAGCTTTCAGTGAACCAAGAGCCATTTCATCATTTTGAGCGAATACTGCATCAATATCACCTTTTGATTGAATTATGTTTTCCATTACAGAAAGACCTTTGGTTCTATCAAAGTCAGCACTTTGTTTAGTGATTATTTTTAAATTACTATTTTTTATTTCATTATCAAATCCAGCACCTCTATCACGAGTGGCAGAAGATCCAGCTATACCTTCAAGTTCTACTATGTTTCCTCTATTACCTAGTTTTTCAACTAAATATTTGGCAGCCATTTTTCCGCCTTCCACATTGTCAGAGGCAACGTGAGAAACTACTTTACCTCCATTAGAAGCTCTATCAACTGTAATTACAGGTAATTCCAAGTTATTAGCAACCATAACAGATGCTATGGCAGAATCTGAATCAACAGGATTTAATAAAACTACATCTACGTTTTTAACAGATATATCTTCCATGTTAGAAACTTCTTTGGCAGGATCATTTTGAGAGTCTAAAACAACTACATCATATCCTAATTTTTTTGCTTCACTTTCTATGCCAGATTTTAAATCTACAAAGAAAGGATTGTTTAAAGTAGATACTATAAGACCGATTTTCTTAGTATCACTAAGACTTTTTTGTTTACATCCAACTAGTAATGATGTAAATAACATTAATGACATCATTATGATAGCAACTTTTTTAAACATTTTTACTACCTCCTAGTTACCTTTTCTATCTAAAAGTACAGCTATTAATATAACAGCACCTTTAACCATCATTTGATAATATGATGACACGTCTAATATATTTAAGGCATTACTTAAAATACCTATTATTAATGCACCAACTATTGTTCCAGTTATTTTACCTTTACCACCAGTTAAACTAGTTCCACCAAGAACTACAGCAGCTATGGCATCAAGTTCATATCCATTACCTGCAGTAGGTTGAGCAGAGAATAATCTAGAAGTAATTATTATACCTGAAATAGAAGCAAGTATACCACTTATAGTATAAACAGTTATTTTTATTTTGTCTGTGTTTAAACCAGAAAGTCTTGTTGCTTCTTCGTTTGAACCTAAAGCATAAGTATATCTACCCATTTTAGTATTTTTAAGTATATAGGCACAGATTGCAAATGCTACTATCATAATTAGCGCAGGAGTAGGTATACCGAGGATTTTACCTCCACCAATTTGACCGAAGCTTAAAGCCAATTCACCACTTCCAAGAGTTATTGGTTTACCATCAGCATAAACTAAAGTTAAACCTCTAAGAACAGTCATTGTGGCAAGCGTTGCGATAAATGGTTGCAGTTTACCTTTAGTTATTATGAAACCATTTAAAAATCCTACTAAAGCACCTATTACTAAAGCAGCTAAAACTGATATAAATATATTACTACCTGAAACTAAAAGAGAGGCACAAACGGCACCACTTATGGAAAGAATAGAACCTACTGATAAGTCTATTCCACCAGTTAATATAACAAAGGTCATACCTGCTGCAATTATTCCATTTACTGAAGTTTGTCTTAATATATTAAATATGTTTTTTGTACTTAAAAACGATGGGCTAAGTATTGATACTAATACTATTAAAGCAAGTAGCCCTACTAAACTTTTATATTTTATTAATGTTTCTTTTAAATTAAATTTATTATGCTGTTGCTTCACTTGAGATGACATCCCTGTGATCCTCCTTAATTTTTACTGCACATTTTAATATTTTTTCTTGTGTAGCTTCTTTTATATCAAATTCTCCTGTTATTTCACCATGGCTTAAAACTAGGATTCTATCGCATAGACCTAAAATTTCTGGCATTTCAGAAGAAATCATAATGATTGCTTTTCCCCCAGATTTAAATTCATTTATTAAATCGTAAATTTCCTTTTTAGCACCAACGTCTACACCACGAGTTGGTTCATCTAAGATTAACACATCAGGATGTGTCATAAGAGCCTTTGCTATGGCAACTTTTTGTTGGTTACCTCCAGATAAGTTTTTAATTAATTGTTCCATGCTAGGAGTTTTAATTCTTATTCTATCTATGTAACTATTAACTCTCTCTTTTTCTTTGCTTTTATCAACTACAAAAGATTTTGAAATTCTTTCTAAAGAAGATAAAGTCATATTTTCTCTTATTGATAAACCTAAAATAAGTCCGTCACCTTTTCTATCTTCACTTACATAAGCAATTCTATTTTTTACACCGTCAGATGAAGATTTAAGGTTTAGTTCTTTACCTTTTTTTATAATACGGCCTTTTTCTAAAGGAAGGTAACCATATATAGTCTTAGCAAGTTCACTTCTGCCAGCACCCATAAGTCCTGATATACCAAGTATTTCACCGGCATTAACTTCAAAAGAAATATTTTTTACAAATTTATTAGAAACACTTTCTAATTTTAAAATTGTTTCACCTTTTTCAACTTGTAAATGGGGGAATTGATCAGTTAATTTTCTACCAACCATCATTTCTATCATTTTATCTTCATCAAGGTTACATATTTCTTCTTGACCAACAAACTTACCATCTCTAAGAACTGTTATATAATCACAAAGTTCAAATATTTCTTTTAATCTGTGAGAAATATAAACGATGGCTTTATTATCAGCTTTTAGCTCATTTATAACTTTAAATAATGATTTAGTTTCTTTATCAGTTAAAGCATCTGTTGGTTCGTCCATTATTATTATTTTTGCATCTAGAGAAAGAGCTTTAGCAATTTCAATCATTTGCTTTTCACCTATACTTAAGTTTTTCACAAGTTCTCTAGAGTCTTTATTTATATTTAATCTTTTTAATAAAACTTCGCTGTTAGCATGCAGCTTATTAAAATCGATTCTAAATCCTTTTTTAGGTTCTCTACCTAAGAATATATTTTCACCTATGCTTAAGTCATTAACTAAGTTTAGCTCCTGGTGTATTATGGCGATACCTTTATCTGTGGCATCTTTTGGTCCTTTTATATTTATAGAAGATTTCACCACCATCTTTTTTATATACACCACTTAGTATCTTCATAAGTGTTGATTTCCCAGCACCATTTTCACCCATAAGAGCCATAACTCTACCTTCGTAAAGTTCAATATTAACTCCATCAAGGGCTTTAACACCAGGGAATTCTTTAACTATATTTGTCATTTTTAAAATTGGTGTTTTCATTAAAATACTACTCCTGATTTTAAAATTATATTAGCGTAAGGACTGCATTCTCCAGTTCTTACTACTGCTTTGCTATCTTTTGTTAAAACTTTAAATTCTTCATGACTTACTTCTTGTAAGACAGAAACTTTTTTCTTTATTGCTTCATAAACTTCTGGATTTTTTTCTTTTATCTCAGAGGCTATTATAGCTTCTTCAACACATAATTCCCCAAGTATTATATCTAAAGTTTGAATAAAAGTAGGTACGTTATGAGTTAAAGCTAAATCTATTCTTTTAGTTCCACATGGAATTGGTAAACCGCAGTCTCCAATAGTTAAAGAATCAGTATGTCCCATTTGACTTATTACATAAGATAATTTACTATTTATCATTTTTGTTTTTTTCATAATTACCTCCCAAAGTTTTCAACGTCTTTTAATGTTGGTAGAGAGCTTTGAGCTCCTTCTTTCATAACAGATAAAGCGCCTACTTTAGAAGCAAAATCCATAGCTTCTTCCATAGTTTTGTTGTTTGATAGAGCAACGGCTAAAGCTCCTGTGAAAGAATCGCCAGCAGCAGTAGTATCAACTGCCTCAACTTTATAAGCTGGTTTGAAGAATGACCTTTCTTCATTTATATATAAGCTACCTTTAGATCCAAGAGTAATGATTAATTCTTTGACACCTTTTTCTATTACTTTGCTAGCTGCTTTATTTATATCATCTTCATTTTCTATTTTTGTTTCAGAGATAATTTCCAATTCAGTTTCATTAGGAGTTAATAAATCAACATTTTTTATTATTTCATCATCTAATTTAACTGCTGGTGCAGGATTAAGTATAGTGTATTTATTTAAGTCTTTTGCAATTTGTAGCACATATTTTACAGTTTCTAAAGGAGTTTCTAATTGGATTACTACTATATCACTGCTTTTTATGCAATCTATACTTTTATCTATATCATCTTTAGTTAATTGAAAATTTGCTCCTGGGGCTACAACTATAGCGTTTTGAGCATTTTTATCTACAGTTATAAATGCTACACCAGTATAACAATTAGCTATATGAACATGATTTGTATTAACATTATCATTATTTAGGGCTTCTCTTAATGTTTTACCAAAACCATCATTTCCAATTTTACCGATCATAGAAACATTTCCTTCTAATCGAGCCATTGCAACGGCTTGGTTTGCTCCTTTACCTCCTGGAACTTCTTTGAAATTGCCTCCTAAAAGAGTTTGTCCAGGCTTTGGCATTGTATCAACATTAACAACTAAATCCATATTTAAGCTGCCTATAACACATATATTTTTCATGTTTTACCTCCAAAGTTATATTGTATACATCTTATGTATAAAAAAAATTTTACCTCATATAGAGTAACATAATGAAAAAAATAGTGCAACATAATTCGATAGAATTTGACAAATATTATGATATAGTATTTAACAATAAATTAAATAAAATTATATATAGAAAAGATTAACTAGTGATTATATGGGTGCAGATATAACTGAACTTATGATGTAACTTTGAACATTAAAGAGAGGCTCTTCTTGGAGAGATGATATAGGAAGATATGTTAATGCCTAATTAAGGAAATACAACTAGTATAAATCTACATATGACAACGCCATTTAAACTTTTAGAGTCTAATGCAACAAGTACAGTTGAAGAAAAGGATGGATAAGTTTAATAAGAAAAGCCAGTTTAAGTAGTGGCTTTTCTTATATTAAAGAATTTTTACTTATTCATCTATTTTAACTTTTACACATACAGTTCCAGAGAAAATATTATTTATACCAGCAAAATCAAAGTTAAGATAACAAGGTATACAATCTAAACTCCAAGTTATAGAATTTTCTTCTTTATTATATATACCACCTTGATATGGAGTTATATTTTTAATAATACTTCCATCAATATCTTTTACAAAATCTAAAGATAAATTAAAAATATTATTTTGTGGAGTTGTACTTTTTTCAATGGTAATTTTTTGATTATTAGCATAAACATAAGAGATATTTTTATAAAAAGAAGATAACGGTGATAGATCTTTTAAATTATTATTGCTAAGATCCAAGTAAGTTAAATTAGTTAAAGCACATATAGGATTTATATCTGAAATTCTATTATTTAGAAGGCTTAAAATCTTTAAATTTTCAGCATACTGTAAACCTTCTAAAGACTTAATATGGTTAGCAAATTCATCTAATACAGTTAAATTTTTTATATCATTAAAGGTAAGAATACATTTATCATTTTTACCTAGAACAACATTTATAAGTGATTTTAATCTATCATCTGGAATGAGTACTTCGTCTTTTAAACTTTTGGAAGATACATAATTAACAGATGAAGGAACATATTGCAAATCAGTAATATAAGTATTATCTAAGATTAATGTATATAAATTACTTGCAAACTCTAAACCTTTTAAAGACTTAATATTCTTATTACTTAAATCTAAATATCTAAGTTTTAGCATGTCTTTTAAAGTTATAATATTATTCTCTTTATTTAAAATATCAATTATTTCATTTTGTAAATTTTCATCATCTATAATAACAGTTTGATCGACGTCAATTAAATCTACTGTAACAATCCCAGAAAAATAGCCATCATCACTTTCAAAAGTAAAGCTAGGACTTTCGAAAGAAATTAATGATGTATCCCAAACTATCTCTTTATTCTCACTATTGTATTCACCTAAGTGAGTAGGGGAGATACTTTTAGGTGTTTGACCATTAAAGTCTTTTAAAAAGCTAATATCTAATGTATAAAAATCAGATGATTCTATAACATCCTTGATTTCTATATCTTGATTTATGGCACGTAATTCTTTAAGGTATTCTAAAGTAGACAATGGAGACAAGTCAGAAACTCTATTTTCATTAATTTTAATAAACCTAAGATTTTTCCCACTAGAAATAGTTGAAATATCCTTAATCTCATTACCGTTAAGTAGTAAAGACGTCAAATTAGTCATATTAGACAAATCTGGTACAACTGTAATCAAATTGTTATTTAAAAATAAAGTATTTAATTTTTTTAAGCTAATAAGTTGTTCCATACTAGTTAATAAATTATTTTCAATAAGAAGTTCTGTCATATTAGTTGCATATTGAAGACCCTCCATACTACAGATATATTTGCCTAGAGAGGATATATCTGAATATATATAACCTTTTATATTTTCCAAGTCTGATTTAGTTATTTCTGTGTCTTCTGATCTGGAAAAGTATTGATTGATGACAGTCTTTAAATTCATGTCCGGCACTAGGTTAGTCATTTTACGCACCTCCTTTTTTATTTATATGATTGAAGATGTTGATTTGTTAATATGGATTGATATAGTTAGTAATAATTTATATATAATCATAATATATTTAAATAATATTTATTAAAAATGAATAAATGGAGGTGATTAAATGTATGAAAGTGATGTATTAAAACAGCTAATAAGGTTTGTTAATAATGCTGAAAAATTGAAAATTGAGTATGGAGTTACAGGACAAGAAGTAAATAGAGACAATAATAATATAATTACCTTCTCTTCAAATACAACTATGGAAGTAAATTATAGTGAAAAAAAAGGCTCAAGAGTAACTGTTAGAAGTGATTTTTCTGGAACATATACAACTAAAGAAGTTTTTGAAAATTGTAAGGAAGAAATAATAAAGAAGGACAGTAATACTAAGTTAGAAACATCTTATATAGTGGAATATAGGGAAGAAGATTATGATAAGATTTTTAATCCAGGTGGCAAATTATATCCTATACAAGTTGAAGAATTAATTCCTGTAAATAGTCAAATGAATAATAAATGCTGTCAAGTATGCTCTCCTTCTAAAGTAATAACAGACTCCATACAAGGACATATAAAGTCAACCTATGCAATTTATCAAAAAAATGAAAACTATTATGATATCACTATGATTATGAGTCAACTAGATAAAGAAGCTGAGGTACCGCTTATGCAGTACTGTAATACAAAAATATATACTATATAATAATATTAATTTTAATACACCTAAAGATATGTATTTTAGGTGTATTTTATTTGGAATATATAAAGAAGTATATATTGTATATTTTATTAAAAAGAGAATGTTATATATTAAAATTAATTTAAAGTTCGATAAACCTTGAAAATTAACAAATTTTTTAACAAATACATTAATAATTACCTGTAAAATTAAATAAAAGTAAAATAAATAATGTTTTAAATAAAAATACTTAAAAAAATAAAGAAAAATAATGCTAGAATACGTGCAAACTTAAAAAAATAAACATAAATATAAAAAATAGTGTATAATGTAATAGTGATGACGAAAAAGAAATAAGGGAGAATAAACAATGAAGAAGAAACTTACATTAACAAGTAAAATTTTATTAGGATTATTTTTAGGTTTTATATTTGGATTAATATTAAAATCATTACCAGAAAGTTATATTAAGGATACTGTAATTATAGGTGGATTATTTAAGATATTAGGTACTGGATTTACATCAGCAATTAAAATGATGGTTGTTCCACTAGTATTTGTTTCATTAGTATGTGGGGCATCATCTATGGGAGATGTTAAACAATTAGGAAGAATAGGAACTAAAACTATGACGTTTTATTTATCAACTACTGCCGTAGCAATAATAATAGCTTTATTTTTAGGAAGTATATTAAAGCCAGGAGTAGGTTTAGATATGAGTTCTGTAGTAACAGGTGAAGTAGCTATAGGAGAGTCGAAATCAATTGTAGATATTATACTTGGCATAATACCATCAAATCCGATTGCATCTTTCGCAAATGGAGATATGTTACAAATAATATTCTTTGCATTGCTTACAGGAGTAGCAATGAGCATAGTGGGTGAAAAAGCAGAGCCAGTAAGAAAAATATTTGAAAGTGCCAATGATATATGCATGAAAATGGTTGGAATAATAATGATGGCAGCTCCGATAGGTGTATTTGCATTAGTTGCAGAAACTTTCTCCACTGTGGGAAAAGATGCTATATTAGTTTTGGTTAAATATTTAGTGGTTGTACTTTTAGGTTTAGCTATTCATGTTATTGTAGTTTATGGTGGATTATTTAAAATATTTACAAGACAAAAAATTAAGCCATTTTTAAAGAAGTTTACGAAAGTTGCGGCTATTACGTTCTCAACTTCATCAAGTAATGCTTCTGTTCCAGCTAGTATGGAAATATTAGAAGATTTAGGTGTAGGTAAGACTACAAGATCTTTCACAGTACCAATGGGAGCAACTATAAATATGGATGGAACAGCTATAATGCAAGGTGTAGCAGCTTTATTTATAGCTCAAATATATGGTATAAATTTAGAAATGAATCAAATGATAACAATAGTTTTAACAGCTACATTAGCATCAATAGGTACTGCTGGAGTTCCAGGTGTGGGAATGATAATGTTATCGATGGTTCTTACTTCTGTGAATTTACCTCTAGAAGGAATTGGGTTAATTATGGGAGTAGAAAGAATAGTAGATATGTTTAGAACTACTGTAAATGTTATGGGTGATAATGTGTGTACATTAATTGTTGCTAATAGTGAAAAAGACTTTGATGTGGACAAATATTGTAGTGTGGCAAAAGAAGAAGTAGCGGCGTAAAATTCAGATTAAACAATTTTCTTTATTGTTATAAATTAATAGAGTTAAATAATAAAAAGAACATCTCTAAAATTAAATTTTTTAGATGTTCTTTCTATTGTTTAAATTTTGTATAAATACCATTTACAAGTTCTCTTTTCAAATTTTAGCTCAAAGGGCTTTATAATATTATCAATACAAGATTGACATTTATAAACTATAATTGAATCTCCAGCAAATTTACAATCTACAAATTCTATGACTTTATCGACTTTTATAATTTTAGTAGCGTCCTTATCTTCAAATTTAAATTTAATAGGCTGTATTTTCCCATTTTTATCAAATACAGTTACTATGTCTATTTCTTTTGATACTAGTTTCATTTAATCATCACCTTTTAATAAATTATATTAAACTACTCATCATGGGATAATCGTCTTCATTTATACCACCACATAGTGGTGGTATAGGAGTGTCTAGAAATTGGGCTGTTGATATTGAATAGTTACCGTATTTATTTCTAATGTTATCAATAGTTTTATCTAAGTTTTTCTTTTTTTCATTACAGCCATTTTCAAGTAAAGATAGTTGAACTTCGTTATTATTAGACAGTCCAGCAACATGAACACCTACTTGGCGAATAGGTTCTTCTTCCCAAAGTTCATCAAAGAGTTTTATTGCTTCTTTTTTTATATCTTGGGTGCTATCAGTAGAGTAATTTAGTTTTTTTTGTTTTCTCCTATAAAAAAATGAATCGGTTTTATAATTTATGGAGACTACATTAAAACAACTATTATTTTTTCTAAGTCTCATACCAATTGTCTCACAAAGAGAAGAAATAACCATATGAGCTTCATCTTTGGTGGTCATGTCAAAATGGGTGGTTATACTATTGCCCATACCTTTCATACCTATATAATTGCTTTTTCTAACTTCTGAATTTTCAATACCATTGGCATACCTGTGAATTTGCTCCCCATAGGATTTGAGTTTATATTTTAAAATATCAACATCAAAATTTGCTAAATCACCTATAGTTTTTATACCATAGTTATTAAGTTTTTTTAGAGTTTTTATGCCTACACCAAATAGTTCCCTCACATCTAAAGGCCACATTTTTTCTTCTATTTCATCAGGGAAAAGAGTATGTACTTTATTTGGTTTATCAAAGTCAGATGCTATTTTTGATAATAATTTGTTACTTGATATACCTATGTTGACTGTAAAACCGAGTTCTTCTTCAATTCTATCTTTTATTTCATAAGCTAGGTTTAGGGGATTTTCATATAAATTTTCCATGTTTGTAAAATCTAAAAAACATTCATCGCAGCTAAACCTTTGTATATTAGGTGTGTACTCATTAAGAAGTTCCACCATGAAATCAGAACATCTTTTAAATAAATCATAGTGGGGAGGAACTACAATTAGATTTTTATATTTTATTCTAGCAGAAAATAAAGTTTCACCTGTTTGAATTTTATAATTTTTAGCAGGTTCACTTTTAGCTAATACAATACCATGACGTGTTTCCTCGTTACCGCCAATAACACTGGGGATTTTTCGAAGATCTATATTATAACCTTTTTCTAGCAAATAAGTAGCTGTCCAAGATAGATATGCGTTGTTTACATCAATATGAAAAATAAGCCTTTTATTCAATAAATACACCCTCCTTCTTAGAACAAATGTTTAATATGGTTTAATTATATTCGAACTTTAGTTCTGTGTAAATATGAAATTTATAACAAAAATATAATTAGAACTTTTGAATAAATAAATGTATTTAAGTAAGAATGTATTAAGTCTATTTGGTTAACATAAGTACAGTTGAAAAAATAAAAAGAATTTTAGGTAAGGAGGGAAATTACTATAAAAAAACTAGATAAGAATCAAAAAATATTATTAGTGGGAGGAATAATATTTTTGGTAATAATTGTCGCTTTAGGATTTACTGTAGGAAAAAAAATAGTTTCCCTTGCCAAAAAACCAAAGGAATTTAGAATATGGATAAATAGTACTGGATTATGTGGAAAATTTATTATGATAGGAATTGCGGCTTTTCAAATTATTGTAGCAATTATACCAGGAGAGCCTTTTGAAATTGCAGCAGGATATGCATTTGGCTGGATTTTGGGAGCAGTTCTTTGTTTAGTAGGAACTGTGATAGGACAAATAGTAGTATTTTTATTTGCTCAAAGGTTTGGAATTGACTTTGTTGAAATTTTTGTATCAAAAGAAAAATTAAAAAAATTGAATTTTTTAAAAAGTAATAAGAAATTATATATGACTATATTTTTTATATTTTTAATTCCAGGAACACCTAAGGATGTTCTTTCATATGTGGCAGGAATTACACCTATTAAACTAGTACCATTTTTAATAATTTCAAGTATAGCTAGAGTTCCATCTGTTGTTTCCTCTACTATTGGAGGAAGTTATCTTGGAAAGAAGAATTACACTATGGCCATTATTATATTTATAATAACTTTGATTATAAGTGGTATATTGTTTTTTATTTATAAAAGATATGAAAAAAAGAAAAGTAAATGATTTAATTATATTACAAAAGCTCTCCTTATTAGGAGGGCTTTTATAATATAATTAATATAAACTGATAATAAGGAGGAAATTATATGGAGTTTAGAAAATCGAGAAAAGCAGATATAAAAGAAATTGTAAATATTATTGAAGAAGCCCAAAATTACTTTAAAGAGAATAATATTGATCAATGGCAAGATGGATATCCAAATAAAGAGAGTATAATTAATGATATTGAAAGTGGCGATTCCTATGTCTTATTAAAAGGCGGTAAAATAATTGCTACAGCCTATTTATCTTTTGATAGAGAAAAAGATTATGATACTATATATGAGGGCAAATGGATTAGTAATGAAGATTATGCTGTTGTACATAGGGTGGCAGTTTCTAATAATCTGAAAGGTAATGGAGTAGCTGGTGAGCTATTTAAATATATAGAGAAAATTTGTTTAGAAAATAATATAAGTTATATTAGAATTGATACTCATAGACATAACAAATCAATGCAAAAATTCTTAAGTAAAAATAAATTTGAGAATTGTGGTGTAATTTATTTAAAAGATAAATCTGAGAGAATAGCTTTTGAAAAGATATTAAGACAAAAAACTATCTAAAGTATGGATGTAATGGCAGATAAAAGTTGATTTAAAATAAAAATAAAATAAAACAAAAAAATATAAATAAATACTAGCATATATTATGTAAAGTGTATATAATTTATAGTGTAATAGCTAAATATTGGCAAATCTAGAGAAATCTAGAGACGCAAAGCTATAGGGGCTAAGGTTAATCACACTATGCCAGCCAGTTGCCGAAGAATAAAAAGTTCTTTGTTATCATAAACTTAAGCTATTTTTATAGAAGTTTATGATATTAGAATAGAATGGCAACTACCCTAAAATGGTAGTTTTTTATTTTAGGCTTGGTAGTAAAACCCCGTATTTAAACAACCCCATGTTTAAATACACCAAACCCTATATTTAAGTATTGTATAATCCCCATTATACAAATATTTAAATATAACATACCCCATAATTAAAGAAAGACGGCAATTTCACCCCTGAAATTCCGTCTTTTTTTATATTTAAATTTGAATAAAGAGAAGTTTATATTTTTTCAGGTTCATCGTATTTTATATCTTTAGTATCAACTTTTATAGATTCTATAATTACATTTTTTTCAGGCTTGTCATTAGTTCCTGTTTTTGTATTTTCGATTTCATGTACTATATCTATACCCTTTACAACTTTACCAAAAGTAGCATATTGCCCATCTAAATGATTAGAATCTTTAGTCATAATAAAAAATTGACTACCTCCACTATTTTTGTTTTGGCTTCTTGCCATAGATAAAACACCTTCTGTATGCTTTAAATTATTTTTGAATTTGTTTTTAGTAAATTCACCCTTAATGCTATATCCTGGACCACCTGAACCATTACCATTTGGATCTCCACCTTGTATCATAAAGTTTTTTATTACTCTGTGGAAAGTAAGGCCATCATAAAAATTACTATTAGCTAAGTATATAAAGTTATTTACTGTATTTGGAGCTATATGAGGATAAAGTTCAGCTTCAATAGTGCCATAATTTTTAATGACTATAGTTGCTATAGGAAGTTCTTTGGGAGGAGTTCTGACTTCATCATTCATTTCTCCTTGAGAACATCCTACAAGAGCCATTGCTCCAGCTAACAAACTTACTAGAATTCCTTTTTTTCTTTTGTCAGTCATATATACCACCTTTTATTTTTAATTATAATTATTTATTATATCATAAATAAAAATCAATAGTTTCAAATGAATTAAAAATGTAAGTTTTATACATAATTATAAATTCAATACATAGGATTGAATAATAGAAAATAATGAGGGAAGATTAATATTAAATAAACATTAAAAATTTATGACTCATTAGCTGTTTATAAATAAAAATAATATGAAAAAATATTCATTTTAAATTGAAAATGATTTCACAAGAAAAGGTTGAAATATACTTATTGACCTATAATTTCTTATCTGATATCATTTATAAGATTGAGAAAAATAATGCAGACATTACTAAAGTAATGCTTGCTTTTTTATTGTAAAGAGAAATTATAGATTATTTAATTTATAAATAATTATTAGTTTCAAATATATTATGATGTAGCAATAGATGTATAGCATCTTTTGTAACAGTATAGAAAAATAAATAAAGATAGGAGAAATAAATATATGACTAATGATATGACTAATGGGAGTCCTTTGAAAATTTTCATATTTTTTTCCATACCTTTATTAATTGGAAATGTGTTTCAACAATTGTATAGCATGGTTGATACAATTATAGTTGGGAGATTTGTAGGGGTAGATGCACTGGCAGCAGTTGGTTCTACTGGATCTATGTTCTTTTTGGTAAATGGTATGATACTAGGTCTAACTAGTGGATTTGGAGTATTAGTTTCTCAAAAATTCGGAGCGAAAGATGAATTAGGTGTAAAAAAAGCTGTAGCAAGTAATATTATATTAACATTAATTTCAACTCTTTTAATGACGGTAGTAGCTTTAGCAGTAAAAAATCCTCTTCTTAGAATGATGAATACGCCAGAAAATATTTTTGATAATGCAAACGCATATATAACAATAATTTTTGCAGGATTAATAACTCAGGCTCTTTATAATATGGCGGCAGGAATACTTAGAGCTCTAGGCGATAGTAAAACACCACTGTATTTTTTAATAATTTCATCTATTCTTAATGTTATTTTAGACTTGGTATTTATAATTAATTTTAAAATGGGTGTATCAGGAGCAGCTTATGCTACTAATATTGCTCAAGGATTTTCAGCAGTTCTATGTTTGATTTATAGTTATAAAAGGTTTCAAGTGTTAAGGCTTAAAAAAGAAGATTTTAAAGTTGAGTCACACTATTATACAAAGCATTTGAAGATTGGTGTACCTATGGGGTTACAATTTTCAGTAACAGCTGTTGGAATTATAATAGTGCAAAGTGCTATAAACGTATTTGGATCAATTGTAATAGCATCTTATACAGCATCATCAAAAGTGCTTCAACTTGTTATGCAACCATCAATTTCATTTGGGGTGACAATAGCAACTTATGCAGGGCAAAACTTAGGTGCTGGTAGGTTCGATAGAATTAAAAATGGTATGAAGATAATGAATAAAGTATCAATAGTTACCAGTTTAATAGCAGGAGCTATTCTTATACTCCTTGGAAAATATTTTGTGACTTTATTTATGGAAAATCCAACTCCTGAAATATTTAGATACGCGCAACAAGTATTTAATTACTCTGCAGTATTCTTTATACCACTAGGATTTATATTTGTATATAGAAATGTACTTCAAGGTATGGGAGAGTCTTTTGTACCCATGATGGCAGGAGTTTATGAACTAGTGGCAAGAAGTATAGTGGCATTTACATTACCAAAGTTTATAGGATTTACAGGTATTTGTTTATCGGATCCTGTAGCTTGGATAGCAGCTGCTGTACCACTTATGATAGCTTATTATAGAAAAATGAAAAAAATAGAAAATAAAAATAAAGAGGGTATTGCTTAATAAGCAATACCTTTTTCCTTTGAAAATATGTTTTTATTTTTATGATTTAATTATTTGGCAGAAATGGATTTTATAGAACTATAAGAGCTATAAACTTTCTTGTTATTGACTACTTTATATGCTCTTACTTTATAGTAATAAGTTTTCTTTTTAGTTAGATTTTTATTGGTATAGCTTAAGTTGCTTGTAGTCGTTTTTGAATATTTTCCTTTTTTACTAGTGGATCTATAAACTTCATAGCCTTTAGCCCCAGAAATTTTATTCCAAGAAACTTTTATGCTTTTACTTTTTGGAGTTGATAATTTTACTGAAGGTGTAGATAAATTTGTTTCTCCATTTATTATGTTTGAATAGTAGCCATAGTATTTTTCTTTCTTTGAAGTTTTAAATGATCTTATTTTATAATAATAGCTCTTATTACTAGATAAACTAGAGTCAGTATAGCTTAAAATAGAATTTTTAGTAATATCTTTTACTTTAATGTAAGTGCCATTTTTACTAGTAGATCTATAAATTCTATATCCGTCAGCATTTGAAACTTTTGACCAGCTTAGTTTTATACTTGAAGAAGTAACACTTGAAATTTTAGCATTTGTTACAGTCTTAGGAACAATTTTAAAAGTGATTTTTTTTTTCCTGTGTAGTTTCCATTACCTTTTATAGTGGCAGTTGCAGTTCCTACAGATGTATTATTTTCCAATGATAGAGTATAATCTTTGTTTTTTACTAAGGTTTTATTATTGTACTTTATGCTTATACTTGGGGTAATTTTATTACCCGTATATTTTTGATTTGAAATAGAATTTATAGTAACATTTGAAATATTTATAGGGTTAATTTTATAGTAATAGTTTAAGTCCACATTACCATTTATACCATCAACTTTTCCGCTTTTGCTATATTGCCACATGGTATATTTACCCCAGTAAGTACATTTATCATTATACTGAGCTATCCAAAAATCGTAGGAATTTCTTAGATTATCACTAATATAGAATTTTGATACGGTTTTGTTTGTGTATATGCCGCATTTGTATCCATTTAATTTTAATTTAGATAAAAATGTTTCACAAATATTAGATACTGAACTAAGACTAAGATTAACTTCATTATCTTGTGCCGATTTTATAGTGTATTCTTCGTAGTCAAAGAAAACAGGAAAAGATAATTCATTATTGTAAGGTGAAATTACTTCCATGCATTTTTCAGCTTCATCTTTTGCACTATTAACAGTATAAGCATTGGAAAACCAATAAACGCCAACTTCCATTCCAGCATTTAAAGCACCTTCTATGTTTGCTTTAAACTTAATATCTTCTTTGGTTCCACTTCCAGCACGAATAATAGCAAATTTGACACCAGAATTTTTTGCTTTTTCCCAGTCAATATCTCCTTGATGATAGCTTACATCTACTCCTTTTACAGCAGTACTATTACTAGGTTGATAAGGATTGTCTTCATCTGATAATTTGACGTAATTATAATCAGCAGAAACATATCCATAACCCTTAGAGTAAGATATTTTATACCAGGGATCTGTTACCACATTAGTATAAGAATTACTATCTTTGTCATAGACTTGAGTAATTTTTGTAACACTGTCTATTATGTTTACTAGTTTTCCGTGATCGATAGTTCCTATTATGGGTTCAGATGTAGAAGGTTTAGACCTAACATTTAGTTTGTCAGGTGCAGATGTAACATGAACATATCCCTTAGCGAGTACAGAGTTTTCTGCAGCAAAAGTATAACTTAAATTTTGAAAGCTACAAAGGCTAATTATACTAGCTATAAAAATGGCTAAAAATTTTTTTGTTGAATTCCTCATAAATATATCCCCTTGTTATAAAATTACATAATTTTACAAATATGTATAAATATATTATAGACGAATAAATAGTTAAGAGAAATAATTGTATGAAAGAAAAAATGTTTTAATAAAAAACTTGACTATGAATATAAATATGATATTATAGGATTTAAAAAATATTTGATAGTTGGGAGAGTATTATGTACATTAGTGAATTAATAGACAGATCAATGAAAAATAAAAATCCAGATTTAGTATTAAAAAATGCAAATATAGTTAATGTATTTACACATGAAATTGTAACTGGGGATGTGGCAGTACATGATGGGATAATAGTAGGAATTGGAGAATATACAGGAAATACTAATATAGACTTAAAGGGGAAATATATAGCACCGGGGCTTATAGATTCCCATGTTCATATTGAGTCATCTATGTTATCACCAGGAGCGTTTTCAAAAGCTATAGTACCAAGGGGAACCACAACTATAATCACAGATCCACACGAGATAGCTAATGTTTGTGGTCTTGATGGAATAGAATATATATTAAATTCAAGTGAAGAATTACCTTTAAACACATATGTGATGCTACCTTCATGTGTACCAGCAACTAATTTTGAAAATTCAGGAGCAGTTCTTAAGGCTAATGATTTGGAAAAATATATAAATCATCCAAGGGTTTTAGGTTTAGGTGAAATGATGAATTATCCTGGTGTTATATATAAAGATAAAGATGTAATGGATAAGTTAAATTTAGCTTGCAAAAACAAAAAAAATGTAGATGGCCATGCTCCTCGTATAAATGGAGAAGGTTTAAATGCATATGTTTTAAGTGGAGTAAACACAGATCATGAATGTACAACAAAAGAGGAAATGTTGGAAAAATTAAGACTAGGTATGTATGTTATGATAAGGGAAGGATCAGCAACTAAAGATCTTAAAAACCTTATAAATGGTGTTAACCAATATAACTATCAAAGAATTTTATTATGCACGGATGATAAACACCCAGAAGATTTATTAAAAGAAGGTCATATAGACTACAATGTTAAATTATCAATAAAAAATGGAATAGATCCAATAACAGCAATACAAATGGCAACTATAAATCCAGCTAATTGTTATAATTTAAAGGATGTGGGAGCCATAGCTCCAGGATATAAGGCAGATATAATCGTATTTGATAACTTAGAAAACTTTAATATAGAAGAAGTTTATAAAGATGGAAAGTTGGTAGGAAAAGAAAAAATGCCTTTATTCACAACTAAAGAAAAAGATCTTTCTAAAGTATTAAAAACTGTTCATCTTTCAAAAATTGATAAAGAAGATATACAAATATATTTTAAAAAAGAAAATGGAGAAGAAGTAGTAAATATTATTTCATTAAAGCCTCATAGCTTAATAACTGAAAAATCAAAAGCTAAAGTTAATATTGTTCATAATAAGTTTGAATATGACAATGAAAAAGATATATTAAAGTTAGCAGTAATAGAAAGACACAAAAATACAGGGAATATAGGTATAGGTTTATTAGAAAACTTCAAATTAAAAAATGGAGCTATAGCAACGACTATATCTCATGATTCTCATAATATTATAGTTGTTGGCGATAATGATGAAGATATAGTAAATGCTGTGAACAAAGTTATAAGTATGGATGGAGGAATAGCAATTTCATCTTCCAATGAAATTTTAGAAAGCTTATCTTTAAACATTGGTGGTTTAATGAGTGATAAAGATATAGAGTATGTTAACTCAAGATTTAGTAAATTGATAGATGTAGCGTATAATTCATTAAAAGTTAGTAAAGATATAGATCCATTTTTGACTTTAGCATTTTTAGCACTTCCAGTAATACCGAATATAAAACTCACAGATAAAGGATTATTTGACGTGGAGAATTTTGATTTTATGGATATAGTATCGAAATAAAAAGAAATAAATAAAAAACATTTGACAATTTTGAATAATTATATTACTATAAATTACAAATAAAAATAATTAATTTAAACAAACAAAAATTAAGAAGAGGAGAAATGGTGTTATGAAAAATTCAACAATTACAATAAAATTAAATATACAACTTCATCATCACCATCATAGAACCAAGGGATTGTAAATTATGAAACTTAATTCATAGATACAAGCCCTTTTAGTGTTGTAAAAAGGCTTGTATCTATGGTGGAATATATATTACAAATATTAACCACATAGGTATTAGCCTATGTGGTTTTTTTATTGCAATAATTAATAAAGAAAAATTAAATTATTAGGAGGAGAAAGAAATGAAAAAAGTATTAAAGAAATTAACAATGGGATTAGCAGTTTTAGCAATTATGATAGGGGTAGTAGGATGTAATAAAAAAGATGTAGCTTCAAATGATAATGAGATAGTAATAGGGTATGATAATACGTACTTTCCAATGGGATATTTAGATGATAATGGAAATACAGTAGGCTTTGATGTGGATTTAGCTACAGAAACTTTTAAAAGATTAAATATGAAGGTGAAATTCCAAAGTATAGATTGGTCAATGAAAGAAACTGAATTAAACTCAGGAAATATAGATGCCATATGGAATGGATATTCATTAACTGAAGAAAGAAAAGCAAAAGTTGCTTATACAGATGCATATATGAAAAATAGTCAGCTTATAGTAACTTTAAAAGATTCATCAATTAAAAATAAAGAAGATTTAAAAGGTAAAATAGTAGGTACTCAACAAGGATCTGCGGGACAAGAAGCTTTAGAAAAAGATACAGAAATACTAAATAGCTTAGATGGTTCACCAATTTTGTATGATACTTTCGATAAGGTTTTTAGAGATTTAGAAGCAGGAAGAATAGATGCCATAGTTGGAGATGAAACTTTAGTTAAATATTATATAAGTAAAAAAGGTGAAGAAAAATATAAAATTTTAGATGACAATTTTGGAACAGAAGACTATGTTGTTGCATTTAGAAAAGATGATACTGAGCTTCGAGATAAGATAAATAAGACAATAAATGAAATAAAAGAAGATAAAACTTTTGATGAAATTTATAACAAATGGTTTGGAAAAACTGAGTAAAATATAAAAATTAATAGATATGGAGTAAGAAATACAAGGAGGAAATTTTATCATGTTAGAAGGATTAAAAATTACATTATCAGTGTTTTTTATAACTTTGATAATATCAGTACCACTTGGAATTACGATAGCTTTTTTAAGATTATCTAAAAATAAAATAATAAGTCAGATATCAAATTTATATATATTAATTATGAGAGGAACACCATTATTATTACAACTTGTATTTGTATTTTTCGGTCTTCCTTTAATGGGAATAATATTTGATAGATTTGATGCAGTAATCGTAGCATTTTCACTAAACTATGCGGCTTACTTTGCTGAAATATTTAGAGGAGGAATTCAATCTATAGATAAAGGTCAATATGAAGGAGCTTTTGTACTAGGATTTAGTAAATTTGAAATGTACAGAAAAATAATTTTCCCACAAGTTATAAAAAGAGTATTACCTGCCATGTCAAATGAAGTAATAACTTTAATTAAAGACACTGCTATAGTTTATGCTATAGGATTAAACGATATATTGAGAATTGCTCAAATAGCACAAAATCAACAGGCAAGTATAGCTCCTTTAATAGAAGCCGGGGCAGTGTATTTAGTTTTAATTGGAATTTTAACAATTATGTTCAAAAAAATTGAAAATAAGTATGCGTATTATAGATAAAAAGATGGGAGAAAAATTATGTTACAAGTAAAAAATTTAACTAAATCCTTTGGAGATAATAAAGTACTAGATAATATAAGTTTTGAAGTAAATAGTGGAGAAGTATGCGTACTTTTAGGAAAATCAGGCGTAGGAAAAACTACAATTCTTAGATGTATAAATGGTCTTGAAGATTTTGATGATGGAGAAATAATAGTAGATAATTGTGTAATGAAAGATAAAAATCACATATTAAAAAATAGAAATAAAACAGGAATGGTATTTCAAAATTTTAATTTATTTCCACATATGTCGGTTTTAGAAAATATAATATCAGCTCCAGTAAATGTATTGAAAAAGTCGAAAGAAAATGCAATAAAAGAAGCAAAAGAAATTTTAAAAATGGTAGATTTAGAAGACAAAATAAATGCTTATCCTTATGAATTATCTGGAGGACAATGTCAAAGAGTTGCAATAGCACGAGCTTGTGCATTAACACCAAAAGTACTTTGTTTTGATGAGCCAACATCAGCCTTAGATGTGGATTCAATAGAGAAAATTTCAAAAATAATAAGAAATTTAAAATTAAAAGGTATGGCAATTTTAATAATAACTCATGATATAGGATTTGCTAATAATATTAAAGACAAAATAATAAAAATAGGAAATTGATGTTGAAAAATAAAAATATAAAAATTTAATTATATAATTTACTTTAAAAAAGAATGGTGATATGATAATTATCAAATTAAAAAATAAATATCTCTTATCTAGAGTGGTGGAGGGACTGGCCCTATGAAACCCGGCAACCAGTATATTTTTATATACATGGTGCTAAATCCTGCAGTATATTTACTGAAAGATAAGTATAAATTCGTTATTAAAACTTGAGTTTATGCTCAAGTTTTTTTGTTTTATGTGAATGAAATTTCAAGTAATGGAGGAGCTACAGAGATTTTTATTTTACTACAAATTTAAGGGGGAACATTATTATGAAATTAAAAAAATTATTAAACTTAGCACTAAGTGCAGTACTATGCGCATCGTTAGTTGGATGCTCAAATTCATCACCTGAATCTAAAGATGATAATACAATTAAAGTAGGGGCTACATTAGTTCCTGGAGGAGAATTATTAGAAGAGTTAAAACCACTTATAGAAGAAAAAGGATATAAGTTAGAAGTTGTAACCTTTAATGATTATGTACTACCCAATGAATCATTAAATAATGGAGAAATTGATGCAAATTTATTTCAACATAAGCCTTATTTAGATGAGGCAGTAAAAAGTAAGGGATATAAAATAATGGCAGGATCTAAACTATATGTTTGTCCAGGAGTATTATATTCTAAGAAAATAAATTCTATTGATGAATTTAAAAGTGGAGACAAAATTGCCATAAGTGATAATGCTGCTTCAGCATCAAAATCTTTAAGATATTTAGAGGGTGAAGGATTAATAACTCTAAGAGAAGGTGATATAGTTGGAGTGAATGATATTACTAAAAATCCGAAAAATTTAGAATTTGTTCAATTAGATGTTGCCCAAATCCCTCCATCATTAGAAGATGTTACAGCTGGATTTGTTGATACAACTTACGCTATACCTGCAGGACTTAGTGCAAAGGAAGATGGAATTTATACAGCACCGATAAATGATGAATATGCTAATTTACTTGCATATAGAATAGAAGACAAGAATAGCGAAAAAATAAAAGTGCTAGAGGAAGTTCTTACATCTGATAAATGCAGAGAACTTATAGAATCTAAATATAATGGAATTGTAATACCTGTATTTTAAAGTAAACATATTTGTATAAATGAAATATATAAAATAATGCATTTCCATGAAATTTTCGCCATAGGTAATGCTAAAATTATCATGATTGAATAGAAATTTTAACGTGATATAATATAAATGTATTAAAAAATCAAATAACTTGGAGGACAATATGGCAGGAAATATATTTGGAAAAATGGCAGCAGATACATTAGGTTTATCTGATATAGGCAAAATAATAGATCCAAAGGACTTTAATAAAGTTGATGGAGATGATTATATAATGAACGAAGATGGAGAGAAAATCTACTTTGTTATAAAATCAAAATCAGATGAGTATATATTTACAAATAGAGGATTAATACATGTGGATGGTGCATCTGCTGTAAGTAAAAAAAGAGTAGTAAAAAGACATGAGTTTCGTAGTGAAAATGTTCATTCAGTAATGCTAGAAACGGCAGGAACAGTAGATTTAGACGTTGAAATAAAATTTAGCTTTGCAGATAATTATTTCAGTATAGATGTTGATAAAAAACAAATAGAACAATTAAAAGATTTATATAAAGCTTTATTTGAAATTGGAAAAATCCAACATAAAAATAGACAGTCTTATGAATATGGAATGAAAAGCTTAGACATGGCCAATGATGCTGTAAGTAGATCTCGTATTGAGGGTAATACTGCCAATATGATAGAGGAAATTACTAAGTTTAATTTTAGTTGGATGAGTGATATAAGAGAGAATTATAATAATAAAGATTTCGGATATGTATTTGAAAAATATATAAATAATTAATTAAGTAGAATTAATCTAAAAGTACTATAGAGATTTATTTAAAATATTATAAAAACAAAAATGATATAGGGGAGTTACTCCTCTATATCATTAATATATTCTATGAATAATGTACTAAAGTAGAATCAAACTGTGTTCCTGAGCATCTTTGAAGTTCTTTTATAGCTTCATTTTTACTTTTTGTATTTTTGTAAGGTCTATTATTAGTCATGACATCAAAAGAGTCTGCAATGTTAATATCATGTAGTCTAGCTACTAAAACTTATAAAAGTAGATACTTTGAAAATTATCTTTCTTCTAGTATGAATTTATTTATAACATGAGCAACTCCATCTTCATCGTTAGAAAGAGTGATATAGTCTGCTAAGTCTTTTATTTCTTCTGTGGCATTTCCCATGGCAACTCCAAGTCCTGCATAGTCTATCATATGTCTATCATTTTCTGCGTCTCCAACACAGATTATTTCATCTTTTTTTATGCCAAGTTTTTGAGCAAGGAGTGAAATTCCATTGCCTTTATTGGCATTTGGATTTAAGAACTCTAAAAATGAAGGAGTACTTCTTACTATAGTATATTTTTCGTAGTATTCCTTAGGTATTTTTTTTATACAGTTATCTAATATTTCTGGATGGTCTATCATCATGAATTTAGACATGGCAATATCTTTTGGAACTTCATCTAGTGTGGTAACGTTTAAATGAACACCAGTCAAATGAGATTCTAATATTGTGTAATCACTTATATCTTTATTAAAAGTATAAAGTGTTTTAGTATCATAAAAATGACTTCTAGATCCAACTTCAAGGCTTAGATTATATAAATCTACTAAGTCTTCATATTTTAGTGTTAAGTGAGATACAGGATTTTTAGTAAAGGTATCTTGAACTAAAGCGCCATTGAAAGTAGCAGCATAATCTCCCTCTTCTTTAAGACTTAACTCATCTATGAATTTTTCAACACCTTTTAATGGTCTGCCAGTGCATAAAACCACTTTAACACCTTTTTCTTTTGCTTTTTTTATAGATTTTTTTACACCTTTTGTAAGTTGGTGTGAACTATTGATTAAAGTTCCATCAATATCTAATGCGATTAATTTGTAATTCATAAATCCTCCTGTTGCATGTTAAAAATGTAAATTATCTTTAAATAACTATATTAATAAATTAATAAATTAATAGTTTTGGATAATATTAATATTGAAATTTATTAGTAGTAATTTTTAAGGACAATATATAGTTTAAAAGTTTTTATTACTAAATTCAATAAAAATTCATTGCGATACAATTAATTGTTAAAAAATAAACTATATAAATGCATTAATGTTAGTAATTAGCTTATTTTTAATAATTAAAAATATAATATTTCCGAATAAGTATACAAGCGCTTTTGGGTGAGATTATATATATATTGATTTAATTTTATATATTAATTTGATAAAAATTTAACAAAAATATTGACAGTTGAAACAAGATAATTTATTATATGTAGTATAGAAAGTTGTTAAAAATATAACAAAGTTTATTGACATTATAATTATATAGGGGGAGTTTTGAAATGAGTAAAGAAACAAAAAAAGTTAAAGTTGTAAACCAAGAAGTAAATGTTGAAAGCATGATTAATGAATTAGTGGAGAAGGCAACTATAGCTAAAGAAGCTATGTTAAAGTTAGATCAAGAAGCAGTAGATAAAATAGTAGCAGCTATGGCTAAGGCTGGACTTGATAAACACATAGAACTTGCTCAACTTGCAGTAAACGAAACTGGAAGAGGAATTTTTGAAGATAAAGTAACTAAAAATATGTTTGCAACAGAATATATTTATAATAGTATAAAATACACAAAAACAGTTGGAGTGATAGAAGAAAATGAAGAAGATGGATATATGATGGTTGCTGAACCAATAGGTGTAGTAGCTGGGGTAACTCCTGTTACAAACCCAACTTCAACTACAATGTTCAAAACATTAATATCTATGAAGGGGAGAAATCCAATAATATTCTCATTCCATCCATCAGCTCAAAAATGTTCTGCAGAAGCAGCTAGAATATTAAGAGATGCAGCTATAGAAGCTGGAGCACCAGAAAACTGTGTTCAATGGATAGAAGCTCCATCATTAGAAGCATCTAGTGCATTAATGAAACATAACGGAGTATCATTAATACTTGCAACAGGAGGACCTGGAATGGTTAAGTCTGCTTACTCTGCAGGAAAACCAGCACTTGGAGTTGGAGCAGGAAACGTACCTTGCTTTATAGAAAAATCTGCTGATATAAAACAAGCAGTAAATGATTTAATATTATCTAAATCATTTGATAACGGAATGATATGTGCTTCTGAGCAAGCAGTTATAATAGAAGAATGTATATACGATGAAGTAGTAGCTTTACTTAAGCATTATAATTGCTACTTTGTAGAAGGAAAAGAAAAAGAATTATTAGAAAAAACAGTTATAAATCCAGAAACTAAAACATTAAATCCAAATATAGTTGGACAAAGTCCATATACAATAGCTAAAATGTCAGGATTTGAAGTTCCTAAAGATGTTAAGATTTTAGTGGCAGAAATAGAAGGCGTAGGGATGGATTACCCATTATCAAAAGAAAAATTGTCTCCAGTACTAGCTTGTATAAAAGTTAAAGATGCAAAAGAGGGAGTACAAAGATGTGTTGATATGACAGAATTTGGGGGACTTGGTCACTCTGCTGTTATACACTCAAACAATGATGATGTAATCTTAGAATTCTCTCAAAGAGTAAGAACAGGAAGACTTCTAGTAAATGCACCATCTACTCATGGGGCTATAGGAGATTTATACAATGTAAATACTCCATCATTAACTTTAGGATGCGGATCAATGGGTAACAACTCAACTACAGATAACGTATCAGCTGTAAACTTAATAAACGTTAAAAAGGTTACTAAGAGGAGAGTTAATATGCAATGGTTCAAAATTCCAGAAAAAATATATCATGAAATGAATTCAATTCAATACCTAGAAAAAATGGAAGGTGTTGAAAGAGTAATGATAGTTACTGATAGAATGATGGTTCAACTTGGATATGCTGATAAATTAGAATATCAATTAAGAAAAAGAAGAAATCCAGTAATGGTAGAAGTATTTGCTGATGTAGAACCAGACCCATCAGTAGACACTGTATTAAATGGTGCTGAAGCAATGAGAAAGTTCCAACCAGACACAATAATAGCTTTAGGTGGAGGATCTGCAATGGATGCTGCTAAAGGTATGTGGTTATTCTATGAAAACCCAGAAGCAAACTTTGAAGATTTAAGACTTAAATTTGCTGATATAAGAAAAAGAGTTTACAAGTTCCCTAAATTAGGAAGAAAAGCTAAAATGGTAGCTATACCAACTACTTCAGGAACAGGATCAGAAGTAACTTCATTTGCAGTTATAACTGATAAAGTAAACAATGTTAAATATCCTTTAGCTGATTATGAGTTAACTCCAGACGTGGCTATAATAGACCCACAATTTGTAATGTCTGTACCAGCTGCTGTTACTGCAGATACAGGACTTGACGTATTAACTCATGCAATAGAAGCTTACGTTTCTATAATGGCTACTGATTACACAGATGCTCTTGCAATGAAAGCTATACAAATGGTATTTGAATACTTACCAGTATCATATAAAGGTGGACACACTGCTGAAGGTAGAGAAGCTAGAGAAAAAATGCATAATGCTTCTTGTATAGCAGGTATGGCATTTGCCAATGCTTTCTTAGGTATAAACCACTCACTAGCTCATAAATTAGGATCTGAGTTCCATATACCACATGGTAGAGCTAATGCAATATTATTACCACACGTAATAGAGTACAATGCACAAATGCCAACTAAATTTGCTGCATTCCCTAGATATAAATCTTTCGTAGCTGATAAGAAATATGCTGAAATAGCAAAAGTTCTTGGATTAAAAGCTAATACAACTGAAGAAGGAGTTAAGAGCTTAGTTGAGGCTGTTAGAAACTTAATGAAAGAATTAAATATGCCAATGTCTATAGAAGAATGTGGTATAGAAAAAGAAACTTACTTTGGTGCAATTGAAAAATTAGCTTTAGATGCATTTGATGATCAATGTACTCCTGCTAACCCAAGATTACCATTAGTAACTGAATTACATGATATATATAAGAATATATATCTAGCTAAAAAAGAAGAAAAAACATTAGTATAAAAATAGTTTAATTAGTGATTTCTTAAAAATATAACCTTATAATTAATATTATCTGCAATGCAAGAGGGGCTGTCGCACTAAAAAAATAGGGCGATGCCCTTTTTGCATAAAAAATAAATCCCAAGTTCAAAAGATCTTGGGATTTTTGTATAATTATTTTATGACCAAACAAAATATTATACAAATTGATTATACTAAGTATGGTGATAATTATCAATTAAAATTACCACTAGAGATTGATTATTTAATTCCAAAAGATGATTCAGTGAGGTTATTAAGTCAAACTATAGAGGAGATGAATTTAGAAAAGTTATATCAGACTTATTCTCGAATTAGAGAAAATACAATAACCCCAAGAGAAATGTTAAAAATCATTGTTTACGGATATATGAATAGCTTATATTCTTCAAGAAAAATAGAAAATGCATGCAAAAGAGATGTTAATTTTATGTATCTTTTAGGCGGAGCCTCCGCTCCAGATCATTCAACAATTGCCAGATTTCGTAGTATACATTTCGCACCAGTATCTGAAGAATTACTTGCCCAATTAGCAAATATGCTTGCAGATAAAAATGAAATTTCAAAAGAAACAATATTTATAGATGGTACTAAAATAGAAGCGTCATCTAATAGATATACTTTTGTTTGGAAAAAAGCTGTAACAAAAAATATGCAAAAAATGATGGATAAAATACCTAATTTCGTTTTAAAATGTGAACAAGATTTTGGTATCAAATTAATTTATAAAAACAAAATCAAAATGCATCATCTAAAAAAATTACTAAAAAAACTTAAGAAAATAGCAAATGAAGAAGATGTTGTATTTGTTTATGGTAAAGGTAAAAGAAAATCGCCTATTCAAAAATCTATTGAAGAATTAGATAGCTATATTGATAGATTAAAAAAATACACTAAAGATTTACATATAATGGGTGAACGTAATAGCTACTCTAAAACAGATAAAGATGCCACTTTCATGAGAATGAAGGAAGATCATATGAAAAATGGTCAATTAAAACCTGCTTACAACGTTCAGTTTGGAGTTGATTCTGAATATATAGTCTGGATAAGTGCAGGACCTCAACCAGCTGACACAACTACTCTAATACCATTTTTACAAAATGCAGAGTCATATTTAAGTTTTAAATATCCTAAAGTAATAACTGATTCAGGATATGAAAGTGAAGAAAACTATGTACATCTAGAAAAAAATGGACAACAATCATTTATAAAACCAGCTAATTATGAAATTAGTAAAACAAGAAAATATAAAAATGATATTGGTAGAATGGATAATATGTCTTACAACGATAAAGATGACTATTATCTATGTAAAAACAATAAGAAATTAACTGTTACTAGCACAAAAACCAGAAAAAGTACAACTGGATACAAGTGTGAAATAACTTGTTATATGTGCGAAGATTGTAAAGGATGTCAATTTAAAACTAAATGCATTAAAGGAAATAACTGTAAAACTCCTTTAGAAGATAGAACTAAAAAACTTAATATTTCAAAAGTATTTAATGAAAAACGTAAAGGAAATTTACAAAGAATAGTGAGTACCGAAGGTATTCAACTAAGAATGAATAGAAGTATTCAAGCCGAAGGAGCATTCGCTCAAATAAAACAAAACATGGAATTTAGAAGGTTTTTATGTAAAGGTGAAAAAAATATTTTAGCGGAATGTATTTTATTAGGAATGGCTTATAACATAAATAAATTGCATAATAAAATACAAAATGGAAAATGTAAAACATCCCTTCATCCTTTAAAGAAAATCGCTTAATTTTAATATAGATAGCTAAAAAAACGGTATTTCAAATACCTTTATTTGTCATGCTTATTTTTAGTAAATATAAGTGAAATAAAATTATTTTCAGTAGTTTTGAGTTTTAAATAAGTAAAAAGGAGCTATCGCCCAACGATTTTTCAATCGTTTATGCGACAGCCTCTTTTGTATATAAAATTATCTTATCTAATTATTATATTCATATAGAAGTACAAAAATTGACAATAGAAGATATTTAATGTTAACATTAAGTTAAAATTAAATTGATAAACTATTAACTTATAATTTGTATGTTGTTATTGTATAATAATATAAAAATTATATTGCAAAGGAGTGATAAGATGATAAATTTGATGGTTATAAGTGCTCTTGTAATATTAATATGCATTACATCTAGTAAAGCATTGTATAAATTCGGGGTGCCCACACTTTTGATCTTTATAGTACTTGGAATGTTATTTGGAGCAGATGGAATAGTTGGAATTGATTATAATGATCTTGAATTAACAAAGAGTATCTGCACCTTAGCTCTTATTTTTATAATGTTCTTTGGTGGTTTTGGTACAAATTGGGGAATGGCAAAGCCAGTTGCAATCCCGTCTATATTAATGGCAACTTTAGGAGTAGGTATTACAGCAGGACTTACAGGGATATTTTGTCATTTAGTCTTAAAGATCACATTGTTAGAAGGTCTTCTTATAGGTTCTGTGGTTGCATCTACAGATGCAGCATCAGTATTTTCTATACTTCGTTCACGAAAATTAAACCTAAAAGGTTCAATTGCATCTCTATTAGAAGTTGAAAGTGGAAGTAATGATCCTTTTGCTTATATGCTAACTATAATTGTACTTTCGTTAATGTCTAATCAAGGAACTTCAGGTATACTGCCAATGTTATTTAATCAAATTGTAGTAGCAATTATATCGGCTGCTATATTATCAAAATTAACTGTATATTTATTAAGACATATAGATTTTGAAATAGAAGGGTTTTATCCCGTACTTGTAACAGCTATCGCAGTTTTATCTTATGGATTAAGTGAATTATTTGGTGGAAATGGTTACTTAAGTGTATATATAACGGGAATAGTAATTGGGAATAGTAAGATTCCTCATAAAAAAAGTTTATTTGAATTTTTTGACAGCATATCATGGCTTATGCAAATAATATTATTTTTCTTATTAGGATTACTTTCTTATCCATCTAAAATGTCTGATGTAATTTTAAATGGAACTTTAGTATCTATATTTATGATATTTATAGCAAGACCTCTAGCAACATTTAGTATTTTAAGTTGGTTTAAAATACCTTTTAAACAGCAAGTTTTTATATCCTGGGTAGGACTTAGAGGAGCTGCATCCATTGTTTTTGCCATATTTGCTCTAACTTATGGAGTTCCAATTTATAGTGATATATATCATATTATATTTTTTATAGCACTATTCTCAGTCGCCATTCAAGGGACTCTTATACCCAAAGTTGCATCAAAATTAGATTTAATAGATGATGAATCTTCAGTTTTCAAAACTTTTAATGACTATAAAGAAAACAAAAGCACAAAGCTAATAGAAATATTAATTACTGAAGATAGTAATTTGGCAAACAAAACTATTATGGATAGTAATATACCAGAGGATATTCTTATAGTAATGGTAAAACGAGAAGGTGATGTATTTGTTCCAAATGGTTCTACAAAAATACTTCCAGGAGATATACTAGTTGTAACAGGAAACAATTTTGATAATTTGAGAATGTATCAAGAAGGAAAGAGTACAAAACTTATGGAAATATTTGTGGGAGCTAAAAGTAATTTTGCAAATAAAACAATTGCGGAGGCGGATATACCAGATGAAATTCTTGTAGTAATGATAAAGAGAAAAGGAGAAATAATTATTCCAAATGGTTCTACAGAAATACTTTCTAATGATATATTAGTAATAACAGGAACTGATATTAGTGATATAGATAAATTAGATATGGTCAATCATTAAGTATAAATTGATACGTTTGCAAATCAAAATTAATGAATAAATGAGGAAATTTTAAACTATGACAAAAAATATAAACATGCGAGAAGAACTTGAAGAAGTGCTATTAACATATGAAAAACCGTCTAGATATTTTATGAGTTTAAAAGATGATAATGATTTGGATATAAAATTTCCTGAAATAGGTGATTTGGTAGGGGTAATTCAATCTCCTGTACATCATCCAGAAGGTGATGTATTTAATCACACTAAGATGGTTGTAGATGAGGCTGCAAAGTTAAAGAATAAAGCTAAAAATCCCATTGGATTTATGTATTCAGCCTTATGTCATGATTTTGGAAAGGTAATTACAACTACAACAAAAGAAGATGGAAAAATAATTTCTTATAATCATGAAAGAGCAGGCTTAAAATTAGCTAGGAAATTCTTAAATAGAACAACTAGAAAAGAAGAGAATGAATTTAGAGATTATGTACTAAACATGGTAGAACTTCACATGCAACCAAATCAATTGGCAAATCAAAATAGCAGGTTAAAAAGTACTCGAAAGTTATTTAATAAGTCAGTTTGTCCACAGGATTTGATACTGTTGGCAAAGGCAGATGCTCTTGGAAGGTCAGTAAATGAAGATTACTTACTGAAAGAAGCTTATCTAAAAAATGCATTAAAAGATTTTCAGGAACTAGAATAATTATAATATTAAAAAAGAAAAAAATCACAAATTAATATAAATGTATCTTAAAAGTCTGTTTTATAAAAAGTATCACAGACTTTTTTGTTTATAAAAAAGTATAAAATTAAGAATTGTATATGAAAAATGTTTAATTGTATTTAAAAAAATAAAATATAATTGACAAAAATAAAAGAAGTTACTACTATTTAATTAATGAAATTTAATTAATTAAAAATAATTGAACACAGTTAAGTGTGCTTAGAATAAAAATAACTTAATTGCTTTTTCAGATATTAATAATATTTTAAGGGGGAAATGATTATGTTAAAAACAACAAAAATAACTGACCCAGAATTATATTCAATAGTAGAAAAAGAATTAGAAAGACAAAAATATAATATAGAAATGATAGCATCTGAAAGCTCTGCACCAACAGAAATATTGGAACTTATGGGAAGTGTATTTGTAAATAAAACAGAAGAAGGCCTTCCAGGTAAGAGATATCAAGCAGGTTCACAATATGCTGATGAAGTGGAAAATTTATGTATTGAGAGAGCTAAAGAAGCCTTTGGTTGTGAATATGTAAATGTTCAAGCTTATTCAGGAGCAACTGCAAACTATACAGTATTTAATGCTGTACTTGACCCAGGAGACAAAATACTTGCCATGAGGTTAGATCATGGGGGACATTTAACTCATGGTTCACCAGCAAATTTTGTAAGTAAAATATTTAATTATGAGCACTATGGTGTAGATTTAGAAAGCGAAACAATAAATTATGATGAAGTTGAAGCTAAAGCATTAGCATTTGAGCCTAAAATGATAATAGCAGGAGCTAGTGCTTATCCAAGACTTATAGATTACAAAAGAATGAGAGAAATTGCTGATAAAGTTGGAGCTTATTTAATGGTAGATATGGCTCATATATCAGGACTTATAGGAGCTGGTGTAATTCCTTCACCTATACCTTATGCAGATTTCTGTACATCTTCTTGTTCAAAAACAATTTGTGGCCCAAGAGGTGGGTTTGTAATGTGTAAAGAAAAATATGCAAAAGCATTAAATAGATCTACTTTCCCTGGAACACTTGGTTCTATACAAATAAATGGTATTGCAGCAAAAGCAAATATGTTTAAGAGAGTAAGAGAGCCAGAGTTTATCGCTACAATGGAAAGAGTTTTAGATAATGCTAAATATTTAGCAAAAGAACTTGAAGCAAGAGGATTTAGAATAGTAAGTGGCGGAACTGATAACCATACAGTACTTGTTGATTTAAGAGATAAAAAAATAACTGGTAAACAGTTTGACCAAGCGCTTGAATCCGTAGGGATAACAGTAAATAAAAATACTATTCCAAATGACCCAGAAAGTCCATTTGTAACAAGTGGTGTACGTATAGGGCTTACAGCAGTATCAGAACGTGGATTTGGGCATGCTGAAATCTCTCAAATAGCTGAAATAATGGAAAAAGTTGCAGATAATATATATAATGAAGATGTTTTAAAAGAATGTAAAGTTCAAGCAAGAAATTTAATTTCAAAATTCCTTCTATATCCAGATGGGTATTTTGAAGACTAAAAAGAGCCTCTCGCAGTAATAGGTATATTTTTATAGATAGACCTTTTACTTAAATTATTAATATATAACATAAAAATGGTGAGCTTAACATGCATGCGCACCATTTTTATATGTTAAAATTTTATAATTTATTAATTTGATAATAGTGTTACCTGAAGTAATAGGTAAGTCACTTATTTGAAATTATGAATCAAGCAAATTTTTCATATTTAAATTAATGTTTAATAAATTAAAAATATTGTATAAAAATAAGATTGTGTTAAATCTGATTTAATAAAATAAATTGTATTTGATGATAAGCTAGAGAATTAAGAAATTGTGGTATAATAAGAAAGAAAACAAAATCAAGAGATTATCATATGAATTTTTAAGGAGAATATAAATGGGTGATTTGAATATAGGGGAAAAAATAGCACAATACAGAAAAAGTAAAGATTTAAGTATAAGAGAGTTGGCAAAAATGGCAGAAGTTACACCATCACTACTAAGTCAGATAGAAAGAGGTTTAGCAAATCCATCAGTTAACTCTCTAAAGTCCATAGCAAATGCACTGAATGCACCCTTATTTACATTTTTTACTTCAGAGGTAATAAAAGAAGATTTAATTGTAAGGGGAAATAATAGAAAAAAAGTAATACTTCCTGGAGCTGAAAATGTTATATATGAAATGCTAGCACCTGGTATAAACGATAATTTAGAATTTGCCATTATGGATTTATCACCTAAATCATCATCATGTACTGAGTACATTCATCATAATGGATATGAAATTGCTTATGTATTGGAAGGTGAAGTTACCTTACATTTAGATGATGAAAAATTTGAATTAAAGAAAGAGGACAGTGTAAAAATTCCCGTTGGAATGAAACATAGATGGGAAAATAATAGTGATTTAGAATCAAAAATTATATTTGCTGTTTTATTATAAAAAATATGTAAATAGATAATTTTTATGAATTAAAAGGCCTGGTTACCATTAATATTGGTATCAGGCCTTAATATTTATCTAAATCATTTTATAAATGTTATATTGATATTAATAAAGTATGTGTATTGATTTTTAATTATAAATTAGTTTTGAAAAATATGGAATTAAATACAAGGTATAAATATATAGATAATAATCAAAAATATAACAAATTAAAAAATAATTATATTTGGTGAGGATTAACATAATGAATAAAGACATAGAAAATACTAAAAATCTAAAAGAAGAAAAAAACATAGAAAATATGATTGATGAATTAGTCAAAAAAGCTAATGTAGCAATGGAAGAAATGTTAAAATTGAATCAAGAAAAAATAGACAAAATAGTTCAAGCTATGGCAAAAGCAGGCCTTGATAAACATATTGAATTGGCAAAAATGGCTGTGGATGAAACTAATATGGGAGTTTTTGAAGATAAAGTAATAAAAAATATTTTTGCAACAGAATATATTTATAACAGTATAAAATATAAAAAGACTGTTGGGATTGTAGAAGAAAATGATGAAGAAGGATATATGATGGTAGCAGAGCCTATAGGAGTAGTTGCAGGGGTAACACCTGTTACTAATCCCACATCAACAACCATGTTTAAATCCTTAATATCCATAAAATCAAGAAATCCAATAATATTTAGTTTTCATCCATCTGCACAAAAATGCTCATCTGAAGCTGCCAGAATATTAAGAGATGCAGCTATAAAAGAAGGGGCACCAAAAGACTGTATACAATGGATAGAGCAACCATCCTTAGAGGCATCTAGTGTGCTTATGAAACATAAGGGTACATCCATAATTTTAGCAACTGGAGGACCTGGAATGGTTAAATCAGCATATTCTTCTGGTAAGCCAGCTTTAGGAGTTGGAGCAGGAAACGTTCCTTGTTTTATCGAGAAATCTGCAGATATTAATCAAGCAGTTAATGATTTAATAATGTCTAAATCCTTTGATAATGGTGTGATATGTGCATCTGAACAGGCTGTAATAATAGAAGATGAAATATATGAAGATGTGGTGTCTCTAATGAAAAATAATAAATGTCATTTTGTAAATGATGAAGAAAAACAATTACTAGAAAAGACGGTTATAAATAGCGAGACTAAATCATTAAATCCAAAAATAGTAGGACAAAGTGCTTACAAAATAGCACAGATGTCAGGGTTTGACGTACCAGAAGACACTAAAATATTAGTGGCAGAAATTAATGGAGTAGGTCAGGATTATCCTTTATCTAAAGAAAAACTTAGTCCAGTTTTAGCTTGTATAAAGGTGAAAAATTCAGATGAAGGTATAGATAAATGTGTTGAAATGACAGTATTTGGAGGTCTTGGACACTCGGCATGTATACATTCAAATGATGATGATATAATTTTCAAGTTTAGTAATAAAGTAAAAACAGGAAGACTTTTAATAAATACACCATCAGCTCAAGGAGCTATCGGTGGTATATATAATTCTAATGTACCATCATTAACTTTAGGATGTGGATCTATGGGTAATAACTCTACTACGGAAAATATATCTGCCATTAATTTAATCAATCTTAAAAGGGTAGCAAAAAGAACTGTAAATATGCAGTGGTTTAAAGTTCCGGAAAGAATTTACCATGAAATGGGATCCATTCGATATTTGGAGAAATTGCCTAATGCAGAAAGAATAATCATAATTACAGATAGAACTATGCAAGATATAGGATATGTAAAGAAAATAGAATATCAATTAAGAAAAAGAAAAAATCCAGTTATGATAGAAAAATTTACAGAGGTTGAAGTAGACCCATCCGTAGAAACAGTATTAAATGGAGCTAAGGAAATGGTAAAATTTAAACCAGACACAATTATAGCATTAGGCGGAGGTTCAGTAATTGATGCAGCAAAAGGAATGTGGTTATTCTATGAAAATCCACAGGTGAATTTTGAAGATTTAAGACTTAAATTTATGGATATAAGAAAAAGAGTTTACAAGTTTCCTAAATTAGGTAAAAAATCACAACTAGTGGCAATACCAACCACATCAGGAACTGGCTCAGAAGTTACTTCTTTTGCAGTCATAACAGACAAAGAAAATAATATGAAATATCCTTTGGCTGACTATGAATTAACGCCAGATGTGGCAATAGTGAATCCTCAGTTTGTTATGAGTTTGCCAAAATCAGTTGTTGCAGATACAGGACTGGATGTATTAACTCATGCAATAGAAGCTTATGTTTCAGTAATGGCGACAGATTACACAGATGCACTAGCTTTAAAAGCCATAGAAATGGTATTTAAATATTTACCAATATCATATAAAGGTGAAGATTCAGCTGAATGTAAAGAAGCTAGAGAAAAAATGCATAATGCTTCTTGTATTGCTGGAATGGCATTTGCCAATGCTTTTTTAGGTATAAATCACTCCTTAGCACATAAGCTTGGAGCACAATTTCATATACCTCATGGAAAAGCAAATGCAATTTTATTACCTTATGTAATAGAATATAATTCACAAATACCAAGTAAGTTTACAGCATTTCCTAAATATAAGTCTTTTGGAGCGCATAAGAAATATTGCGATATTGCAAAGATACTTGGATTAAAAGCTGATAGTGTTGAAGAAGGCGTTAAAAATTTAATTGAAGAAATGAGAAGGCTAATGAGAGAGTTAAATGAACCAATGAGTATTAAAGAGTGTGGTATAGAAAAAGATGAGTATTTTTCTGCTATAGAAAAACTATCTTTGGAAGCATTTGATGATCAATGTACTTCTGCAAATCCAAGATTGCCGTTAGTTAGTGAATTAAAAGAAATATATATGAAAATATATTAAGGATAAATATGAAAAAATATAAAAAATAATAATTTTCTGATAATTAGATATAATATTTTAAAAATACTTATTGACAAATAATATTTATTCGTATATCATTACTATTATAATTAATTGAAAAGATGAATAAAGCAATGAAGGGAAGAGTAATTATAATACAGAGTCAAAGCGAACTGGTTATGGTGTGAGTCCAGTACAAAGTATATAGTGAAGAACCTCCCAGAGCTACTAACCGAAATCTAATAGAGAGTAGACTTAGTCGGAACCAGGCCGTTACCTACTTGGCAATGTATTATTTAGTACGTTGAATGAGTTGAACTTTTATTAAAGTTAAATTAGGTGGTACCGCGGAAGTCTAGCCTTTCGTCCTATTTATATAGGATGAAAGGCTTTTTTTATTGGAAAAATCAGAATAATAAATCAAAAGGAGTGAAGTAATATGTGTTTAGTAATACCAAAAAGATATGAGAGTAATTTAGGAGTTTTAGAAACTCAACAGGCAATAAAAGATTTAAAGGATTTTTTTGAAAATAGATTAGGAGAAATGTTAAAATTGACAAGAGTATCTTCTCCTTTATTTGTTTTACCAGAAACAGGAACGAATGATAACTTAAATGGTGTGGAAAAACCAGTAAGCTTTCAAGTTCCTCATTTAAGAAAAGATGCAGAAATAGTACATTCTTTAGCTAAATGGAAAAGAATGGCTCTTAGAAAATACGGATTCTCTGTAGGTAGAGGTTTATATACTGATATGAACGCTATTAGAAAAGATGAAGAACTAGACAACTTACATTCTTTATATGTGGATCAATGGGATTGGGAACTTATAATAAGTAAAGAAGATAGAACTGTGGAAACCTTAAAGAAAGTTGTAAGGGATTTGTATAAAGTTTTTAAAGAAACTGAAGAACATATTCATAGTATATATTCAGAAATAGAATGTGTGTTACCAGAAGAAATAACTTTCATCACTTCACAGGAACTACTAGATATGTATCCAGATTTAAGTGCAAAAGAAAGAGAAAATGCTATTGTAAAAGAGAAAAAAGCAGTTTTCTTAATGCAAATAGGAAAAACATTAAGTAGTGGACAAAAACATGATGGAAGAAGTCCTGATTATGATGACTGGGATTTAAATGGAGATATATTATTCTACAACCCAGTATTAGATAGTGCTATAGAACTTTCTTCTATGGGAATTAGAGTAGATGAAGAAGCATTAGAAAGACAATTAAAAGTGGCTAAGTGTGAAGACAGAAAAGAATTAGATTATCATAAAGCTTTATTAGATGGGAAATTACCATACACAATAGGTGGAGGTATAGGTCAATCTAGAATATGTATGTTCTTCCTAAATAAAGCTCATATAGGTGAAGTACAAGTAGGAATTTGGCCTCAAGAGATGATTGAAGAATGTAGTCAAGCAGGAATAACTTTATTATAATTTGTAAATTTCTAACCAAAAAGATTACCAAATTTCAATAAAAACTCATATTATATAATAAAAAATTTTGATTACATTAAAATTTGAAAATATGATAAAATAAGCACATAACATGTAGTTTTGATAACGTAAGTCTAGTTGTCAAAACTACTTTTTTTTATGTAAGACGGTCAATTTATTTTACCATATGAAGTATTTAACTATATTGAAAATCATATGTAACCAATTTTATAATACATTTTTCTATACATTTGTATATAATTTAGATAAGAAGTAATATGAAAATAGTAATTTTTTACTACTTAGGGGGAAAAATGTATAAAGCAATTTTACCAATTATAGATGTAGATATAATTGTGGTTATTTTTTTGGTAGTTATACTACATGCATATAAAACAAAATTTAAAATGAATGAAAAAATAAATAAAACTTATGTTTATATAATAATTACTACTATAATAATTATAATTTTAGAAATATTAGATAAAATTTTATTATTACATCATAATACTATTCTTGTTCCTATTACAAAAATAATTAATATTATAGGGTTTGGATTATCTCCCATGGTATCATTTTTATGGATGGTATATTTATTGCAATATTTTAATATGGAGTTAAGATCAAAACTTATGATAATCCCATTAATAATAAATTTAGCAATCAGTTTATTGAGCTATAAATATGGATTTATATTTGAAGTCAATAATATAAATATATATAGCAGAGGTGTCTTTTTTCTTACATCGATTTTCATAACATATTTTTACTTTATGACAAGCTTAATAATTATATTTAAAAATAAAGAAAAAACAGAAGATAAAGAATATATAAATTTGATTATGTTTGAAGCTATACCTTTTATTGCAGCCATTATTCAAATATTTTTTAATAATTTATTACTTATTTGGGGATCTGTAGGAATATCTTTAGTAATACATTATATATATCTTCAGGAAAAACTGTTAAGATATGATAACTTAACAGGTGTATGGAATAGGATGACTAGTGAATTATATATATATAATAATTTTATAAATAAGAATAGGTCATTTTCACTTGTTTATGTGGATGTTAATGACTTTAAACTTATTAACGACACCTACGGTCATAATGAAGGAGATAAGGCTTTAATAAATATTGCTAATTTCCTAAAAGATTATTTTAAGAGTATAGGCAAAGTAGGTAGGATGGGTGGAGATGAGTTTATTATAATTATTTACAAAGAAAATGGCATTCAAATAAATAGTATAATTAGAGATATAAATATTCAGCTATGTAAATATAATATTGAATTAAATAAACCATACAAATTAACCATAAGTACTGGTTATAAAAAATTTTATAATGATTATTCACAAATTGCTGATTATATTAAAGATGTTGATGAGTTAATGTACATAAACAAACAAAAAATAAAGAAAAAGTTATATTAGTCAATCCTTGGAAATACAGATGGGAGAACATGTATGAAGGAATGTATTAAAAAATAAAATATTATTATTTATTACAATAATATTCAGTGTTATATCATCCATAACTATAGTAGGTGTATCGTTATTACTACAATCAACAGTAGACAAAGTAATGAATGGAGATATGGAAGGATTTAAAAAATTAGTAGAATAAAATTATATTATCTATTTATTATTAGTTTTACAGTTTTCAGTGGCATTTTTAGCAACAATAGGTATATTACTATATTTAAGTCCATTAGTAACATGTTGTTTATTTGTAAGTATGTTATTAATCTTTATAGTGCAAAGTATTATTAAGTTTATATGACAAGATAATTTTTATGGAAGATGGTTAAATAGTTGAGCAAGGAAGCTTTAATGAGTTAATAAAAAAGAAGAAAGATTTTATGATTTTTATAAGTTAGAAACAGCATGATTAATTATAAACAAAAAGTGATGAATTAGAAAATAATTCATCACTTTTTTTCTTTTTAAGATAATTCATTTACTGCTTTTAAAGTTTTTGTTGGGCAACAAGTTTCATATATAATACTTCCATCTTCTCCAATGTAAGAATTATAAACTGTTAAATTTTTAATTAATTCACTGTAATGATATGCAAGTAAACCTACATTATTAGGTGTTGGTAGTCTTACTACTTTTGTTTCATCAAATTTAAATTTATTTTGTTTTAATATGCTTCTTGCAATATTTACATCGCTTAAAGACTGAACACTATCTTCTCCAACTATAAACACAAATTTTAGTTGTTTGTTATTTTCTGATATATAATATGCAGAGATATTTAAGTTATTTTCTCCAAGAGTATTTAACAAGGCAGATAGGTATTCTTCGCTAGTATAAACAGTAAATTGAACTATAATATTAGCACTTAAATTTTTATCTTTATTCATAATTCACTGTCCTCCCTTGTAATAATATTAAGACATATTCTTTAATGCCTATATCCTATAATATGGCATAATAGACTTGGATGTTACAAAAATTTACATTTATTAATAAGTTAATAAATTTGTGGTAGTTTTAAATTTATAGTAAATTTGTATATAATAAGATAAAACGTATGTATTTATAAAAATACTAATTAAGGAAGTTATTATGAAAAAAATAAAAATATCAGTGAGAAACTTAGTTGAGTTTATTATGAAGAAGGGAAGTATAGACAATAGATTTGTAGGAAATATTAAAGCAATTGAAGGAATTAGAGGCCATCAAAAAGTGCAAAAATCCTATGGAGATGAATATACTTCAGAAATATCTATAAAACATACATTTACTTATGAGGAAGTAGAAATAGAAGTTGAAGGAAGAATAGACGGACTATTAATTGAAAATAGTAAAGTTATAATTGATGAAATAAAAACTACTACAAAAGATTTGCTATTAATAGATGAAGATAGCAATCCACTTCATTGGGCTCAGGTAAAATGCTATGGATATATGTATTGTATTCAACATGATTTAGATAATATAGATTTACAAGTAACTTATTATAATATAGAGAATAAATCTACAAGAATATTGAGAAAAAACTTCCAACTAAGGGAATTAAAAGAGTTTTTCTTTAAGTTAATCGATGAATATAAACTATGGGTAAATATGGAGAAACAATGGATGGAAATAAGAAATGAATCCATTAAAAGCTTAAAGTTTCCATTTGAAAAATATAGGCCAGGGCAACGAGAATTTGCAGTGAGAGTTTATAAAAGTATAGTAGATAGAAAGAAATGTTTTGCCATGGCACCAACAGGTACAGGAAAAACTATATCAACACTTTTTCCAGCTATAAAAGCAATGGGAGAAGGTAAAACGTCAAAAATTTTTTACCTTACAGCAAAAACTATAACACGAGAAGTAGTAAATGATACTATAAATGTGATGAAAAAACAACACTTAAATTTAAAAAGTATAACAATAACTGCAAAAGAAAAGATATGTAAGATGGAAGATGTCAATTGTAATCCAGATTATTGTCCTTATGCCAAGGGGTACTATGATAAAATAAACAATGCGCTTAAGGAGATTCTAACTAAATATAGTGATTTTAGCAGAAAAAAAATTGATGAAATAAGTGAAGTTTATAAATTGTGCCCCTTTGAATTATGTCTTGATTTAACTATGTTTAGTGATGTAATAATTTGTGATTATAATTACATATTTGATCCTAGAGTTTATTTAAAAAGATATTTTGATGTAAAAAAAACAGATTTTACATTTCTTGTAGACGAGGCACATAATTTATTAGACAGAAGTAGAAATATGTATTCTGCCGAAATAAATCAAAATATTTTTATAAAAATGAAGAAAATAATAGGTAAAAAAGATAAAAGAATATTAAATACAATAAAAGAAATAGAAAAATATTTTACAGATAAATCAAAGGTATTAAATTTAATAAAAGAAAAACATATTATTGAAGAGGAATTGCCTAGATCTCTTATAGAACTATTTAATATTTTAATGAAGTTTATGGATGAATATTTATCAAGAGGTAATGAAGATAACTCTGAACTACTAGATTTGTATTTTGAAGTTAATAAATTTTTATCTATTTCAATTTTTTATAATGACAATTATAGAACTATATGTAGTGATGAATTGTTAGGTGTTAGTGTGAAACTATTTTGTGCAAATCCTTCAGACTTAATTATTGAAAAAATGAATAAATCTAAATCTACAACAATTTTTTCTGCAACTTTAACACCTTTAAACTATTACAAAGAGCTCTATGGTAGTGAGGATAGAGACTTCGTAATAGATTTGAAGAGCCCTTTTGATGTAAACAACAGATTGATAATGATAGGAGATAATATTTCTACTAAATATAATAAAAGAGAAGATACAGTAGAAGATTTAGTAGAATATATTAAAGTTTGTGTGGAAAGTAAAATTGGAAATTATATGGTATTTTTCCCGTCATATAAATATATGGAATTGGCTTATGAAAAAATTAGAGATAAATATGAACAACTTAATGTAATCATACAAGAAAATAATATGAGTGAGGAAGAAAAAAAAGAATTCTTAAATTTATTCAATGATAATAAAGAAACTCATGTGGGATTTTGTGTCCTGGGAGGTCATTTTTCAGAAGGTATAGATTTAACGGAAGACAAGCTAATAGGCGTTATTGTTGTGGGAGTTGGAATGCCACAAATAAATATTGAAAGAGATATAATAAAGGACCAGTTAAATGAAAATAATAAAGGATTTGATTATGCTTATGTTTATCCAGGAATGACAAAAGTACTTCAAGCTGTAGGGAGATGTATTAGAACCACTAATGATAGAGGTGTAATTTTGCTTCTAGATAATAGATATTCAAATTATAAATATAAAAGTCTTTTTCCAAAAGAATGGAATCCTTATGTGAGAATAAAAAAGCCTAATGATATTAAGAGTTTATGCAAAAAATTTTGGGATAATGAGTGAAGTAATATAAGAAAAACACTGCGATTTGGTAGTGTTTTTCTTATACAAAATAATTAAAATTGTAGTTTATTTAATATGCCATTAATGATAGTTTTTTTATTTTCACTAAAGTAAATAACCAATCCTGTATAAAATTTATTAGACATATTTAACATTTCTCTCATTTCTATTAAATTACCTAAAAATTCCTCTTTATCCATAGTACCAATAATATATCCTATAAAACATTCTAAGTAAGAAGTTGCTTTTTCTTGCCAGTTAGTTCCTTTTGCTAAAGTGGATTGCGCAAAAGGTGTTATACACATATATGTAGCTAATTCGCCAAGATCCCTTTCATCATAGTTTATTAGATTTTCTTTTGAACTTATTTTAAAATCATCAGATAAAAAAACTTCATTTAACAAATCAGATGTAACATTAATTACGTAAGTTAGTATTTCATCATCAGTACTTTGTGTTAGAGAATGGAATATAATATTATCTGAATCAAAATCTTTATAGTGAATTAAATTTTTTAATTTCATTTCATACCTCCAAATTGTTATAGTAATAATTATATAATGATTACTATATTTTGAGTATAAATATTATTGTCAATTTTTATTCAGTTGTAAAAAATTTATTTATGACATAGACATAACGAATTAACCTAATTATAAGGTATATTTACAACCTTTATTAATAAATTTATATAATATATGTTAGGATATTCTTTTTATGATATAATCCATAAATATAATGAAATTAGTTTGAAATTTTCTAAATTTAATACTCATTAAAAAAAGAAAGGACTGAAGTTTAATGGAATTTATACCAACAAAAACAATCATATCTTCATATAATGAAAATCCCCATTGGTTTGGAATTAATTACAATATGAATATATACAAAGGTTGTTGTCATGGGTGTATTTATTGTGACTCTAGAAGTAATTGTTATCAAATTATAGATTTTGACAGAGTAAGAATAAAGGAAAATTCAATAGAAATAATAAAAAAGGAACTTCAATCTAAAAGAAAAAAAGGTGTAGTTGGAACGGGAGCAATGAGTGATCCTTATAATCCATTTGAAAAAAAATATGAACTGACTAGAGAAGCCTTAAAAATAATTGATGAATACAGGTTTGGAATCGCGATTGCTACAAAAAGTAATTTAATAACCAGAGATATAGATATACTGAAAAAAATACAAAGCCACTCTCCGGTTATAGTTAAAATGACAATTACAACTTTTGATGATGAATTGTGCAAAAAGATTGAAAGAAAAGTATGTACATCAGATGAAAGATTTAAAGCTATTAAAAAATTAAGTGATAATAACATATATACGGGAGTATTACTTATGCCATTATTGCCTTTTATTAATGATAATGAAGATAATATAAAAAATATCATAAGAAAAGTGCATGAATGTGGGGGAAAGTTTATTTTTACATATGGTATGGGCGTAACACTTAGAAATAATCAAAGAGAATATTATTTTCAACAATTGAGAAAAATATTTTCAAAAGAAAACTTAGATAAAATATATATGAACACATTTGGAGAAGTATATGAAAATCCATCACCAAATGCATCTTATCTATGGAAAATATTTAAAGAAGAATGTGAAAAATATAATATTTTATATAAAATGGAAGATATTATAGAAAGTTACAAGTGTAATTATGAAACAACACAGATAACTTGGTTTTAATTATTGTTATATATTTTTTATGATATATTACAAATACAAATTTAGAAGGGAAGAAATATTATGACAGACATAAATGAATTTAATCTAAGTGAAGAAGAGCTTACTGAAATAGAAGAAATTGCAGAATTAGCACAAGGATGCACAGATTATTTATTAGAATCTCTAATAAATCCAAAAACAGGAGAGCAGATTGAATTACAAGAAGATGATAAAAAAGCTATTTTTAAGTTAGTTTTACATAAAACAATGGAATTTATAGAAGAATGTTCTTTTCCAAGTAATGAAGATGATTTTGGAAAGTATGTTGAAACTGTACTTATATATATGCAAGAAAAATTATAGAGGAAAAAGGAGTTGTTTAAACCACTCCTTTTGTTTTGGATAAAATTGATCTATTTTAAAAATGAAATGCTTAGGATAGGGTTTTCATAAAGTGTATGTATAAAAAAATAATAAAATTATTTCAAAAAATATCTAAAATAAGAATGGAAGTGATTGTGATGCTGTTATATCAAAGGTTTGGTGGGTTATAATTGGATAATACATTATTAAATTAAATTTAAAATAGAAGTATACTCATAAGGTTGTGAAAACTTTTTCACAAAAAATAAATTTTTTTGTTGAAAACGTTGTCGAATAATGATATTATAAATTCAAGAAAAAATACATGGAGGAGAAAACATGAAAAATATAGTAAGTAAATGGAATAATATTAGCTTAGTACAAAGAATCATTATAGGGTTAGTTATTGGTATAATACTAGGATTGACAATGCCAACGCAATTAGCACCAATCTCAATTTTAGGATCACTATTCGTAGGGGCTTTGAAAGCTATAGCTCCAGTATTAGTATTTTTCTTAGTTATGGCTGCGCTATCTCAGCATAAAGAAGGTCAAAAAACAAATATAAAATCTATAATAGGTTTATATCTTCTTGGCACATTTATAGCTGGTTCAGTAGCTGTTATATCGAGCTTCTTATTCCCAGTAACATTAACGTTAACAGCGGGAGCTGAGGGAGTAACACCTCCAGGTGGAGTTGGTGAAGTTTTAAACAACTTATTAATGAATGTAGTATCAAATCCAGTAAGTGCAATAGCAGAGGCTAACTATATAGGAGTATTAACTTGGGCAGTTGTTTTTGGACTTGCACTTAAAAATGCATCAGATTCAACAAAAGAAATAATAGTAAATATATCAGATGCAGTATCTCAAGCTGTTAGATGGGTAATAAATTTAGCGCCATTTGGTATAATGGGATTAGTATTTGGTACAATAGCAACATCAGGAATAGAATCATTATTAAGTTATGGGCAATTATTAGGAGTTTTATTAGGAAGTATGGCAATCTTTGCTTTAGTAGTTAACCCAATAATAACTTTTGTGGCAATAAGAAAAAATCCATATCCATTAGTATTAAGATGTTTAAGAGAATCTGGTATTACAGCATTCTTTACAAGAAGCTCTGCTGCAAATATACCAGTAAATATGAAACTTTGTAAAGATTTAGGGTTAGATAGTGATACTTACTCAGTATCAATACCTTTAGGGGCAACTATAAACATGGGTGGAGCTGCAATAACAATATCAGTGCTTGCTTTAGCTGCTGCTCATACTTTAGGAATAAAAGTTGATATAGGAACAGCAATAATATTATCAGTTTTATCAGCAGTATCTGCTTGTGGAGCATCAGGAGTAGCAGGAGGATCATTACTTCTAGTACCACTTGCTTGTTCATTATTTGGAATACCAAACGAAATAGCAATGCAAGTAGTTGGTGTTGGATTTATAATAGGGGTAATACAAGACTCTGCTGAAACTGCATTAAACTCTTCAACAGATGTTCTTTACACTGCAGTTGCAGAATTTGGAAAGAGAAGAAAAGAATCTAGAAATAAAGCGGCTTAATTATTTTAAATTTAGATTAATAGAAATAATAGTAAATATACTAAAACCATATTGATATTTAAATCAATATGGTTTTATTTTTATAATGCTTCTATATGTTTTGAGTGTTGACTATAATTAAATGAAATTATGAATATTAGAAAAATATGTCTAAACATTTTATTCAAGAGATTAATAATAAATATTTAAATATCTATATAAAAAAATCTATAATGTTGAAGTTAATGTAATATAGTGCTAGAATAAGGTTAAAATAAAATATTTAGGGGAGCTATTGCTGAGAATGAATTTTTAATTCTAAACCCATTGAACCTGTTTGGATAATGCCGACGTAGGGAGATTAAGTATTGTATATATTTTGTTTTAACATTTTATTGTTAATGACATTATTTATTAATTTTGATTAAAAGTCGTACATTTATTGTACGACTTTTTATATTAAGACAATCTTTCTTATTTTGCGCAATTATTGCCAAAGTAAGAAAGATTTTTTTATTTAAAAATATTATAAAGATAAGATGAAAGGGGAAATAAAATGAGTTACACAACACAGATGGATGCAGCGAGAAAAGGAATAATAACAGAAGAGTTGAAAAAAGTAGCAATATATGAAAATATGGAGGTGAAAGAATTACTTGATTTAGTAGGACAAGGAAAGGTAGTAATACCAGCTAATAAAAATCATAAATCTCTAAAACCTTATGGAATAGGTAAAAAGCTAAAAACAAAAATTAATGTAAACTTAGGTACTTCTAAAGATTGCCTTGATACAAATATAGAAATGGAAAAAGTTATGAATGCAGTAAACTTAGGAGCAGAAGCTATAATGGATCTAAGTTCTTTTGGAGATACTCAGACATTTAGAAAAAAATTAATAGATGAATGTCCTGCAATGATAGGTACAGTACCTATATATGATGCAGTAGTATATTATAATAAGCCATTAAAGAAAATAACTGCAAAAGAATGGTTAGATATTGTTAGAATGCATGCAGAAGATGGTGTGGACTTTTTGACTCTTCACTGTGGAGTTAACAAACATACAGCAGAAAGATTTAAAAAATCTAATAGACTTACTAATATAGTATCTAGGGGAGGGTCTATTATATTTGCATGGATGGAGTTGACAGGAAATGAAAACCCTTTCTATGAATACTATGATGAAATATTAGATATTTGTGCAAAACATGATGTTACTATAAGTTTAGGAGATGCTTGTAGACCAGGAAGTATTGCAGATGCAGGGGATGTATCTCAAATTGAGGAGTTAGTTACACTTGGAGAATTGACTACTCGAGCTTGGGAGAAAAATGTTCAGGTTATGATAGAAGGTCCTGGCCATATGCCATTAAATCAAATAAAAGCTAATATGGAAATAGAAGAAACTGTTTGTAAAGGAGCACCTTTTTATGTTTTAGGTCCACTAGTTACTGACGTAGCACCAGGTTATGATCATATAACAGCTGCTATAGGTGGAGCTATTGCAGCTACTTATGGAGCGTCATTCTTATGTTATGTAACTCCAGCAGAACATTTAAGACTACCAACAGTAGAAGATGTAAAAGAAGGAATAATTGCATCTAAAATAGCAGCTCATGCAGCGGATATAGCAAAAGGAGTTAAAGGTGCTACTGATTGGGATAATGAAATGAGTAAAGCTAGAAGAAATTTAGACTGGGAAAAAATGTTTGATTTAGCTATAGATAGTGAAAAAGCAAGAAGATATAGAGTAGAGTCTAAACCAGAAAATGAAGATACTTGTACAATGTGTGGAAAAATGTGTGCGGTTAGAAATATAAATAAGATATTAAAAGGTGAAGATGTAGATATTATGGATTAATTAAAAAATACCTTAGAATAGCCTATAAAAGTCTATTTTAAGGTATTTTTTATTTTGTTTATACTTGTTGTTTTATATAGTATTGCTTAGAAACTCTTCTTGTTTGTTGTAAATGTATCTTTTAAAGTAAACCAAAAGAACACCGGTAACTGGTACGGCTAATAATATACCTAAAAATCCTGTATATTTTCCAGCAAATGTTACAGCGAATATTGTTAATATTGGAGGTACACCAACTTGTTTTCCAACAAAATGAGGTTCTAATATGGCACTTTCTAATTGCTGAACTACTACCATTACTACTAAAACTAAAATAGCTTTATTAATAGAGAAGAATAAGTTTGTAACAACAGCTATAATAGTGCCTAATATAGGTCCAAAGAAAGGGATCATATTTGTTACACCAGCAATTATTCCTATAAATAATGCATATTTAGAACCTGTTAATGTAAGCGCTATAGTACATATAATACCGTAAATTGTAGAATCCATAGCTTTTGCTACTATATATACACCAATATTATTGTCTAATATATTAACAAATTCTTTTACTTTAAAATAATGTTGTTTTAATATTTTTTGAAAAAATAAACTGACAACTTTAATATATTTTTCTTTTGATAAAAGTAGATAAACTGATATAACTAAACCAAGGACAATATTGATAGTATAAGATACGATGGTACTCATTAAATTAATAATAAAGTTACTAACAGTAGATGCTGTGAAGCTTGATACTGGAATTAAAACTTTAGTAATAAAATCATTAATTTGTGCTTTAATGTCAGGATTATTGATATCAAATTTGAATTGTGATGAAATATTGTTAATTAAATCTTGTACCTGATCTATGCCACTTGGAATAGAAAGAGCAAGTTCATTAATATTAGATTTTATAACGGGAACAATAAATAGCCATGAAAATATTAATATAATCAAAGTTATTCCGTAAATAATTAAAACGGAAAGTCCTCTTTTTAACTTAAACTTTTCTTCTAATTTTTTCATAGGTTGGTTGAGCATATATGCTATTACAAAACCTATAAAAAATGGTGTAAGTAAACCGCTAAGTATTGCAAAGTTAGTGTAAAAAAAACTAGTTATATGGTCGTGGTTTTTAAGTGCAAGTATTCCTAAAAATATAAGAAATATAGGTATTATATATCTTATGGATTTAACAAACTCTTCTTTAAAATTTTTCATTTTGAGCTCCTTTATTACAAATAATTGAAAAGACCTTCAGAAAAATATTCATAAATATAAGATGAATATTTTTCTGAAGGTCTTGCTAACAAGTTTTATCTTGCTAATCAACCGGGATACTATCCGTAATGACGGCTGATTATCACAAATGTGAAAGCTACTCCCCTTCGAGAATTTACGTTGATAAATAATATGATATAATAATTTGTGTCTATAATCAAGTTTATTATTAACTTTTCAAACTAAAATAAAAGAAAAATATATAAAAGATAAATTAAAATAACTTTAAATTTAATTTCAATAATTAGGTGCTAAAATAACAAGTAATATAGTAATTCAGGAAAGGAGGATAAAATGCGCATACTTATAATTGAAGATGAATATTCATTAGCTGATGCTATATCAGAAGCTTTGATAAGAGAAAATTATATGGTTGACCTTAGTTATGATGGTGAAAGTGGATTAAATCGAGCTTTATACGGAATATACGATGTTATAGTTCTTGATTTAATGTTACCTAAAATTAATGGTCTGGAGATATTAAACTATATAAGAAGTGAGAAAATTTCATCATATGTAATGATTTTAACTGCAAAAGGAGAATTAGATGATAAAATTAAAGGTTTAGATGTAGGAGGGGATGATTATATGACAAAGCCCTTTCACATAAGAGAATTACTAGCTAGAATACGTGCTGTTTCAAGAAGAAAAAGTGATATTGATGATGATAGTTTATATTTTGGTTACTTACAATTAAATTTAAGAACTTGTGAAATAATAAATGTTAATAGTCATCAATCAATGACCTTAAGTGGAAAAGAATTTGCCTTGATGGAATTTTTATTTAGAAATAAAAATCAAGTAGTTAACAGGGAGCGAATAGCAGAACGAATATGGGGATATGATAATGACTCACAATACAATAATGTAGAAGTATACATATCTTTTTTGAGAAAAAAGATAAAATTTTTAGAATCTAATGTGAGGATAAAGGCTATTAGGGGGATTGGATATATGTTGGAGGAAATTGATGATTAAAAAAACGCAGTCAAAGGTATTTATGATAGTTATGTTATCTTTATCCATAATAATAATGAGTGTAATTTTTCTAATCAATATAGTGAACTATAATCAAAGCAAACAACAATCTTATATGTTAATTGATAATGCCAATGTAATGTTAAAACAAATGACACCTTTTCCAGTAGTACCTCCTGGGAATGTGAATGATATGGAAAAGCAACAGGGAATTTTATACTGGAAAACGGCACAATTTTATTTTGTTATAGTAAAAGACGGAATGATAGTTCAAACGGTAAATGAAAATAGTGAAAAATATTCTAATGAAGAAATAAACAAATATGCCTTGAAAGTCTCTAATGAAGATGAGAAATATGGTAGCATAGGAAATTTAGTATATGGAATAAAAAATATTAAAGGAAGTAAAATAATAACTTTTATGGATAATTCCATAGCGAATAAAAATTTAAAGCATATGCTAGTTTTATCGTTGTTAATTGGTCTTATAGCTTTATTTTTTGCCTATATAATATCTAAAAAAATATCTTTATGGATTATAAAACCTATAGAAGATACGTTTAATAAACAAAAGCAATTTATATCTGATGCAAGTCACGAATTAAAAACACCCTTAGCTGTGATTTGTGCTAATGCAGATGTGTTAGAAGGTGAAATAGGAAATAACAAATGGCTAGATTATATACAAAAAGAAGTTAGTAGTATGGACAAGCTTGTTAACAGCTTATTGTGTCTTGCGAGAGTTGAAAAAGAAAATGATAAAGAAGAATTAAGTGATTTTGACATGAGTAAAGCAGTTTTAGGTGGAACTATGGTTTTTGAAAGTTTAGCTTATGAAAAAGAAATTAACTTAATTGATGAGATAGAAGAAAATATAACTTTAAAAGGAAATAGTGAAGAAATAAAACAGTTATTGTCTATATTGATAGATAATGGAATGAAGCATACAAATAAAGGTAATGAAGTTATTGTAAGTTTAAACAAATATAAAAATAATATAATTTTAAAAGTTAAAAATAAAGGTGAGCCCATTCCTGAAGATGAAGAAGAAAAAATATTTGAAAGATTTTATCGTAGTGATGAATCTAGGAATAGAGATAGTAAAAGATATGGTTTAGGCCTATCTATTGCAAAATCTATAGTTGAAAAACATAGTGGTACAATTAAAGTATTTTGTGAAAATGGATTTACAATTTTTACTGTAGTGTTTATTAAGACAAGTTAAAGCTTGTCTTTTTTATTGTGAAAATTAAAGATTTTCAATTTTTTTTCAATCTTTATATTTTAAAATGATTTTAACAGAGAAAAAATAAGTTTTGTTAAACTTATTTATAACCTAATTATTAAAAATTAAATATAAAGGAGTGAAAAAATGTACATAATTAAAAATGCCCTTATATCCATAAAAAGGAATAAAGGAAGAAATATTTTACTTGGGATTATAATTTTAGTTATTGCTTGTGCTACAACAGTTACGCTAGCAATAAGAAATTCTGCAGATACTTTAATAGAATCATATGATAATAAATATGATATTACGGCAAGTATATCTGTTAACAGAGAGAATATGAGACAAAATATGGGTCAACCATCAAGTGAAAATGCTGCTTCTAGTGATGATAGTTCATCTAGAGAAGAAAAAATGAAAGAAATGTCAGAAGCTTTTGGTGCTGCAAGTAAAATTAGTGAGAAGGATATAGAATCTTATGCTGACAGTGATTATGTTAAATCTTATTATTACACAAGAAGCTTGGAGATGAATGCTAAAGATTTGGAACAGGCAAGTTCTTCGAATGCTGGTACAGATAATATGTCTGGTGGCAACATGTCGCCTGGAAAAAGTGATAGCTCTAGCTCTTCTGATAAGGTAAAAGGTGATTTTACTATTACAGGATATAGTTCTCTTAATGCTATGACAGATTTTATTGAGGGCAGTTATTCTATTACCGAAGGCTCAATTAGTAATGATTTTACAGCTAATAACTGTGTAATAAATTCAGAGTTGGCTACTTTAAATGATATATCTGTGGGGGATAAAATAACTTTAGTTGATCCTAGCGATGAAGATATAACTTATAAACTTACTGTAACAGGAATATTTGAAGAAACTTCAAGTGATGCATCTAATCAGATGTCTATGTTTACAAACAGCGCTAATACAATTATTACTAATGTTACAGCTGTAAATAATATTATAAAACTTGATGAAGATATGAACTCTACAACAAAACCAACTTTTGTTTTAACTAATAAAGATGTAATAGATAGTTTTGCTAAAGAAGTAGAAGGTAAAGGATTAAGTGAATACTTAACAGTAAGTTCCAATGTTAATGATATAGAAAGTGCAACGAGTAGTATATCAAATATAAAAACTTTTGCTACAACTTTTTTAATAATCACATTTATTATAGGTGGAATAGTTTTATTTGTTATTAATTTAATAAATATAAGACAAAGAAAATATGAAATAGGGGTACTTAGAACTATAGGAATGAAAAAATCCTTGTTAACAGCACAGTTTACTACAGAATTATTAGCGGTTGCTATTATTTCCTTAGCTATAGGAGCTGGAAGTGGTGCTATGTTATCTGTACCTGTATCAAACTCCTTATTACAAAAAGAAATAACATCTAGTCAAAATCAGATGGAAGAAATTAATCAAAACTTTGGCGGAGGATTTAAAGGAGGTAAAGGTGGAAGTATGAATGGTGTTTCACAAGTACAAGCGTTTGATTCTATAAATGCAACGGTTGATGGAAAAGTATTAGTTCAATTATTTGCCATAGGTATAGGTCTAACTTTTATAAGTAGTAGTGCTTGTATGGTGAGTATACAAAGATTTTCACCACTTACAATATTAAAGGAGAGATAGTAAAATGGATGAAAGAGTTTTAAGATTAGAAAATATAAGTTATAGATATGAGGATGCACCACAAAATGACTATGTGCTTAAAGATTTAAATTATGAATTTGAGTGTGGAAAAATATATGCAATAAAAGGCAAAAGTGGTAGTGGAAAAACTACATTACTTTCATTGCTAAGTGGATTAGAAAGATGCAATGAAGGAAATATATATTTTGAAGATGAAAATTTAAGTAAAATGGATTTGGACCTTTATAGAAGTAGTCATATAGGAATAATATTTCAAAGTTATAACCTGTTACCTCATTTAACTGCCAGTGAAAATATAACTTTATCTATGGATATTAGCAAGGTTAAGGTTGATAATAAGAAAGAAAAAGCTATAGAATTATTAAAAAATGTAGGTCTTAATGAATCGCATGCAAATAGAATGATATTAAAGTTGTCAGGAGGAGAGCAACAAAGGGTAGCCATAGCAAGAAGTCTTTCATATGATTCTAAGATAATTTTAGCAGATGAACCTACAGGAAACTTGGATATGGATACGGAAAATGAAATATTAAAGATATTTAAAAAATTAGCTAAAGAAGAAAAAAAATGTGTTATTATTGTAACACATTCGCAAAATGTATGTGAAAATGCAGATGTAATTTACCAACTCGATTTAAGTAAAAAAGAAGCTATATAAAAGTATATTAAACCATAGAATAATCTTTTTATTTGATATTCTATGGTTATTTTAATTTTGAAGAAAAGGTAAGGATATCATTCAAAATGATGAGATGAGAAAATATTCTAACAATTGAATATGTAAGTTCGGAAACTAACATAAATGAATGAAAAAAATCTATGCGTGCAAAAAAAAGCAACTAGATATGAGATATAATAAAAAAAATATAAAAATGCTTTAAAAATTAAGGTTTTGATAGACTAAAAGAGGGAAAATATTATTAATTTAAAAAAATATGCAAGTTCAAAAAAAAATATTGCAAAAACAAACCTTATAATATACAATTCATACTAAGATGAATGTGGTAAATATAGAGAAACTTTGAAGAGTAATTTATATATTTGATCATAATGGGGGTGTAGTAATGAAATGTTTACCAGTTGGAGACTCAGCTCTGACTTTGGAATTTGGCGATGAAATTAATTATGAAATTAATAATAAGATTAGAGTTTTTAATAAAAAAATTAAATCATTAAATATAGATGGAATAGTAGAGACAGTACCGTCTTTTAAAGCACTATTAATTTACTATGATCCCGAAAAATTATTTTTTAGTGAAGCAAAAGATATTGTAATTGATTTATTTAAAACAATAGATGTTGAAAATAGTAAAATAAGAAAGGTTATAGAAATTCCAGTTTGTTATGATGAAGAATTTGGAGAAGATTTAGATTTTGTAAGTCAATATACGAAATTATCAAAAGAAGAAATTATTAAACTACACAGTTCAAAAGAATACTTAATATATATGTTAGGGTTTTTACCAGGTTTTGCATACTTGGGAGGGATGAATGAAAGGTTAGTGACACCAAGATTAAAAAATCCAAGATTGAAACTAGAAGCTGGATCAGTAGGAATTGGTGGAGAACAGACAGGAATTTATCCCTTAGACTCTCCAGGAGGATGGAGGATTATTGGAAGAACACCTCTTAAACCATATGACTTAAATAGGACTAAGCCAATATTATATGAGGCGGGAGATTATATAAAATTTACACCAATAAGTAAAAAAGAATATTACGAAATAAAAGATTTAGTAGATAAAGGAATATATGAATGTAATGTGGTTGAAGGGAGTGCATAGCGTTGGGAATTGAAATACTGCAATCAGGACTATATACTTCAGTACAGGATTTTGGAAGAGTAGGCTATCAAGATGTGGGATTTTCTGTATGTGGGGCCATGGATAAAAAATCTTTAGCAATTGGGAATCTTCTAGTAGATAATCAAGAAGATGAAGCAGGGTTGGAAATAACATTGATTGGACCAAAAATAAAATTTACAAAAGAAAATTTTATAGCTATAACAGGAGGAGACTTAAGTCCGAAAATAAATGGTAAAACAGCAGAAATGTATAAAGCAATATTTGTTAAAAAAGATGATGTTTTATCTTTTGAAAATGCAAAAACAGGAGCGAGGGCGTATATAGCTTTTTGTGGAGGATTAAAAATTGATAAAGTAATGGGTAGTAAATCAACAAATGTGAAATGTTCTTTAGGCGGATATAAAGGAAGAATTTTGAAAGAAGGAGATTTTATTAAGTTTTCTTCACCAAAGAATTATTTACCAAATTACTTATCTAGAAAACTAGACTTTAAGTTAGAAGAAGAAAATGAAGTTGTTTTGAGAGTAATATTAGGTCCGCAAGATGAAGCATTTACTAAAAAAGGAATAGATACATTTTTAAATGAAAAATATGAGGTAACAAAGGAATTTGATAGAATGGGATGTCGATTAGATGGACCTACAATAGAACATAAAACATCAGCAGATATAATATCTGATGGAATAGTTTTAGGATCCATACAAGTACCATCACATGGAAAGCCCATAATAATGTTAAGTGATAGACAGACAACTGGTGGATATACGAAAATTGCAACTGTTATGTCTGTAGATATAGAAAAATTAGCTCAAAGGAAAATTGGCGACAAAATAAGATTTGAAGAAATATCTTTAGAAAAAGCACAACGAATTTATAGAAATGAAATAGAAAAAAAGAAAGAACTTAGAAAGCGAATTAATAGACCATGTATAGAAATATTAAATCCAAGAAATACATCTAAGAAAATTGAAAAGTTATTGAATAATAAGTAGCAAATTAGTAAAAGGGGGGCATTAATATGGATTTCAAAGAAATATTAGAATTAATTGATGCAATAGATAAATCTACACTTACAAAGTTTTCATTTAAAGAGGGAGACACAAAAATAAAAATAGAAAAGAAAAATAAAGAAGATGTATGTACACAACTTTCTTCTCAAAATGAAGATTTGATTTCAAAAATAGAAGACGAGAATAAAAAACTAGATAAAAATAATTTTGAATATATCAAATCGCCACTTATAGGAACTTTTTACAATTCACCATCGCCGGATGAAAAACCTTATATTGCTATAGGTGATAAAATATCTAAAAATCAAATAATAGGAATAATTGAGGTTATGAAAGTTATGAATGAAGTGAAATGTAACTACAATGGAATAGTTGAGGATATTTTAATTAATAACAATGACACTGTTGAATATGGGCAGAGACTAATAAAAATAAAGATACTTTAATTATGGGAGAATAGTTATGTTTAATAAAATATTAATTGCAAATAGGGGAGAGATAGCAGTTCGTATAATTAGAGCTTGTAAAACTTTAGGTATAAAGACAGTTGCTGTTTATTCTAAGGTAGATGAAAATTCACTTCATACGGTTTTAGCTGATGAAAAGATTTGTATTGGAGAGGCAAATCCAAGAGAAAGTTATTTAGATATGAGTAAAATTGTAAGTGCAGCTATAGTAACAAAGTCAGATGCAATTCACCCAGGATTTGGTTTCCTGTCAGAAAAAAGTGAGTTTGTGGAGTTATGCAAAACACAGAACATTAAGTTTATAGGTCCAGATAGTAAAATCATTGATTCTATGGGAAATAAATCCAAAGCAAGAAACACAATGATTGAAGCTGGTGTTCCTGTTGTTCCAGGAAGTAAAACACCTATATATATAAGTGAAGACGGTAAAAAAATTGCAGATGAAATAGGATACCCTGTAATAGTTAAAGCATCCTATGGTGGAGGAGGAAAGGGTATGAGAATAGTAGAAAAAGAAGAAGATTTTGAAACGCTATTCAATTTAGCTCAGATAGAATCGGTAAATGCATTTAATGATAATACTATGTATGTTGAAAAATATATTAAAAATCCTAAACATATAGAGGTTCAAATTTTAGGAGATAGTTATGGAAATGTGATTCATCTAGGTGAAAGAGATTGCTCTATACAAAGAAATCACCAAAAAATGATAGAAGAATCACCCTCACCTGTTATTGATGAAATAACTAGAGAAAAGTTAGGGAATATAGCAGTAAAGGCTGCAAAAGCAGTAAATTATGAAAATGCAGGTACTATTGAATTTTTAATGGATGAGGATTTAAATTTTTATTTTATTGAAATGAATACAAGAATTCAAGTGGAGCATCCAGTAACAGAAATGGTTACAGGTGTAGATTTAATTAAAGAACAAATAAAGATTGCTTATGGTGAAAAACTATCTTTGATACAAAATGATGTAAAAATAAAAGGGCATGCCATTGAATGTAGAATAAATGCAGAAAATCCAGCAAATAACTTTTTACCATGTCCAGGAAAAATTACTTCACTGAACCTTCCAGGAGGCAATGGAGTTAGGGTTGATACCTTTATATATTGTGGATATAAAATACCCATTAATTATGATTCTATGATAGGAAAGATTATAGTTCATGGATGTGATAGAAGTGAAGCCATAGAAAAAATGAAGATAGCCCTAGATGAATTAGTTGTAGGCGGAATTGAAACTAATGCTAATTTTCAATATTCTCTTATGAATAATCCGGTTTATGTGAAGGGTAAAGCCAATACAGGGTTTATAGAAGAATTACTATGATGAAAAAGGGGGGATAAAAATGGATTACTCAAAAGAGTCACCTGTTAAAGTTAGACAAATGATTAGAAAAGGTAAGTACACAAAACCAACTGCTGGTATGTGTAGTGGTTATGCTCAGGCAAATTTAGTGATTTTACCTAAAGACTTAGCTTATGACTTTCTTTTGTTTGCACAAAGAAATCCAAAGTCATGTCCTATTTTAGAAGTGTCAGATATGGGAAGCAGAAGCTTAAAATATATTGCAAAAGACGTTGATATTGCAAAAGATATTCCAAAGTATAGAGTATATGAAAATGGAATATTAAGGGAAGAATATGAGGACGTAGAAGAATTCTGGCAAGAAGATTTTGTTAGTTTTCTAATAGGATGTAGTTTTTCCTTTGAATCGGAATTAATAAAAAATCATATTGAAGTAAGGCATATTACTGAAGAGTGTAATGTACCAATGTATAAAACTAATATTGAGTGTAATGAAGCGGGGATATTTAAAGGAAAAATGGTAGTAAGTATGAGGCCTATTCCTTATGATCAGGTGATAAAAGCAGTTACAGTAACTGAGCAGTTTCCAAAGGTTCATGGTACACCAATTCACATTGGAGATCCTAAAATAATTGGAATTGAAGATATTAATAATCCTGAATTTGGAGATAGTGTAACTATTAAAAAAGGGGAAGTACCAATATTTTGGCCTTGTGGGGTAACACCTCAATCTGTAGTTATGAATGTGAAACCGAGTATAGTAATAACTCACTCACCAGGCCATATGCTAATTACTGATATTAAGAATGAAGATTTAAAAGACTAAAGAAGTTTTGGGGGAAGAAGTTATGCATAGAGTAGACTTAAATTGCGATTTAGGGGAAAGTTTCGGACGATATAAATTAGGATTAGATGAGGAAGTCATTAAATATGTTTCTTCTGTTAATATAGCTTGTGGTTTTCATGCATCAGATCCAGTTGTAATGGAGAGAACTGTTAAATTAGCAAAAAAAAATAATATATCAATAGGAGCTCATCCAGGATTTTTAGATTTGATGGGATTTGGAAGAAGAAATATGGATATTTCTTTGGAGGAAGCTAAAGCATATACAAAATATCAAATAGGAGCATTATACGGATTTTGTAAAAGTGAAAACATAAAACTTAATCATGTTAAGCCTCATGGAGCATTATATAATATGGCTACTAAAGACTATAATTTAGCCAAAGCTATATGTGAAGCAATATATGAATTTGATAAAGAAATTATACTTTTAGGGTTAAGCGGAAGTGAACTGATTCGTGCAGGAGAAGATATTGGTCTTAAATGTGCAAACGAGGTTTTTGCAGACAGAGCTTACGAAGAAGATGGTTCTTTAGTAAGTAGAAAAAAAGAAGGTGCTGTAATAACTGATGAAAAAGAAGCTATAAACAGAGTAATAGATATGATAGTAAAAAAACAAGTAAAAACAATAAATGGAAAATATATAGATATAAAAGCAGATTCTATTTGTGTTCACGGAGATGGAATAAAAGCATTGGAATTTGTTAAAAAAATAAATGAAAAATTAAAAGAAAATAATATAGAGATAAAACCATTATCTTGGCACTTATAATCTTATTTTTAAAATTTAAAAGGGGGAATGGAAATGGAAGTAATTAAAGATAATTCAATTGAAGAAATTGCTAAGAAAGAAAGTAAATTTAAAGAAAGATTAAAAAATATAGGACCAGGAGCTTTAATAGCTGCAGGATTTATAGGACCGGGAACAATTACAACTTGTACTAAATCAGGAGCAAGTAGTGGATACACTCTTCTTTGGGCAATGCTATTTTCAACAGTTGCCACAATAATATTTCAAGAAATGGCTGCAAGGCTAGGAATAGTTACTCAAAAAGGTCTAGGTGAAAATATTAGAGAAAAAATTTCTAGCAAAACATTAAAAACTATAGCAGTAGGAATAGTAATAGTTGCCATATTTATAGGAAATATAGCTTACGAAACAGGAAATTTAGTTGGTGGTTCTATGGGGCTTTCAACATTAATACCACAAGTTCAAAATACTATATGGGCACCGTTGCTAGGTTTAGCTGCCTTTGCATTGCTTTGGTCAGGAAATTATAAAAAAATAGAAAAAATACTGATTGGGCTAGTTTTAGTTATGAGTGTTACATTTTTTACTACTGCCATAGTTTCAAAACCAGATTTTGTAGCAATCATAAAAGGTATGTTTATACCAAGTGCAGGAGCTAATGATTGGTTAACTATAGTAGGATTAATTGGAACGACAGTAGTTCCTTATAATTTATTTTTACATGCATCTTCAGTATCTGAGAGATGGACTAGTAAAGAAGATTTAAAAAATGCAAGAATAGATACAATTATATCTATAGGGCTTGGTGGTCTTATTTCTATGGCTGTAATTATTTCAGCATCAGCATCTTTCCATGGAAGTGAAACAGTTATAGATAGTGGAGCAGTTATGGCACAACAATTAGAACCATTACTTGGATCTTGGGCTAAATGGTTCTTTGGTATAGGATTATTTGCTGCAGGTTTTACTTCTGCAATAACAGCACCTCTTTCAGCAGCATTTGCTACAACAGGTGCTCTTGGATATAAAAAAGATATGAAAAGTATGAAGTTTAAAATAGTTTGGATGATAGTTTTAGGAGTAGGTATAGTGCTTAGCGCTCTTGGAATGTCAGCAAGTCCAACGGAACTTATACTAGTAGCTCAAGCAGCAAATGCTATAATATTGCCAATTATCGCAATATTCTTAATGTATGTACTTAATCATAAGGATTTAGGTGAATATAAAAACAAGCTTTGGAATAACGTATTAGGTCTATGTATATTATGTGTAACTTTAGCTATAAGTTATCGTTCATTATTATCATTTGCTGAAGCTGTAAAAGGATTATTTATGTAATTTTAATATTATTAATATAAGGGATAAGGTTTTATTATAAAATCTTATCCTTTATATTTTACTATGACTTTTTTAACTAAATAAATATATAATTGTGCTATAATTTATTCTAAATATAGAAAAATGGGAAATGAAAAAAAGGGGGAAAATAAATGCCTATTAAAATACCATCACAGCTACCTGCATACAATGTACTATCAAGTGAAAATATTTTCGTAATGAATATAGAAAGAGCAAATCATCAAGATATTAGACCGCTGAAAATAGGAATATTAAATTTAATGCCTATGAAAATTCAAGCTGAAAATCAACTGCTTAGATATCTTTCAAATACACCACTTCAGGTTGAAATTACACTACTTCAAACTAAATCATATACAGGTAATCACACACCAATAGAACATTTAGAAAAATTCTATAGATATGTAGATGACGTTAAAGATGAAAAGTTTGATGGTCTTATTATTACGGGAGCACCAGTAGAACAAATGGAATTTGAGGATGTGGCTTATTGGGATGAATTAAAAACTATAATGGATTGGACGAAAACTCATGTTTATTCCACGGTGCATATATGTTGGGGAGCGCAAGCAGCTCTTTATCATCATTATAATGTACCTAAATATCAATTAGAGAAGAAATTATTTGGAGTATTTAAACATAGAAATAATTTTGAACACGATAATTTAACTAGAGGACTAAATGATGTGTTTTATGCTCCTCATTCTAGACATACAGAAGTAAAACGAAAAGATATAGAGAAAGTTGATGATTTAGAAATATTATCAGAATCAGATGAAGCAGGAATATTTATTGTAGCTAATAAAAGTAGAAGACAAATATTTATAACCGGTCACTTAGAATATGATAGAGATACTTTAAAAGGAGAATACTTAAGAGATTTAAATAAAGGATTACCTATAGAAATGCCAAAATATTATTTTGAAAATGATGATGATAAAACTACTCCTTTAGTTACTTGGAGAGAAAGTGCCAACATAGTATTTGGTAATTGGTTAAATTACTGTGTATACCAAGATACACCTTATAATATTGATGAAATAAATTAATTGTAATAATTATTAATAATTTTTCCTGGGAAATAATTTCTATAAAACTTAATCTGAAAATATAGAGAGGAATTATAGTATTCCTCTTCTAATAATGTCAAATTATAAAAAAATAAGAGCTCATTAATATGAAGGATATTTAAGTTTTTATTTAGGTGAAAGATTATAACACTGTTTCTTGTGATTTTTGGATTAAGTTCACCACAATTACCTATTTTTAAATCTTTATTAGTATGGCCTAAGGCATGCCCAGTGGTGTAATAGGAAGCTGAATAAAATAATTATTTAGCTTCTACTAGATTTATAAATTTATAGTAGATTAATAATTATTTTTCTGATTATTGAGATGATTTTGTCAATAAATAGAAAAAATATGATAATTTAATTGAAAGCTATATTAAAAAATGCTAATATTTGTTTATACTAAAAATTTTAGGGGGAATCATATATGAAGGAATTAGTAAAAAAGTGGAATGATATCAGTTTAGTAAAACGAATCATTATGGGATTAATAGTGGGTATAACTTTAGCAATTACAGTACCAACTCAATTAGCACCGCTAGCAATTTTAGGGTCGTTATTTGTAGGAGCTTTAAAAGCTGTAGCACCAATTTTAGTTTTCTTCTTAGTTATGGCTGCAATATGTCAGCATAAAGAAGGTCAAAAAACAAACATGAAATCAATTATAATTTTATACCTTTCAGGGACTTTTTTAGCTGGTGTAGTAGCTGTTATAGGAAGTTTCTTATTCCCAGTAACATTAACACTTGCAGCAGGCGCAGAAGGTGTAACACCTCCAGGTGGAGTAGGAGAAGTATTAAAAACTTTATTAATGAATGTAGTAGATAATCCAGTAAATGCACTAGCAAATGCAAATTACATAGGTATATTAACTTGGGCTTTAGTTTTAGGACTTGCGCTAAAACAATCTAAAGAATCTACAAAACAAGTAATAGTAAATATTTCAGATGCTATATCTCAAGTTGTAAGATGGGTAATAAACTTAGCTCCATTTGGTATAATGGGATTAGTATTTGATACAATATCAACATCAGGAATAGAGTCACTATTTGATTATGGTAAATTAATAATATTATTAGTTGGATGTATGGCATTTGTGGCATTAGTAGTAAATCCTATAATAACATTTATAGGAACTCGTGAAAATCCATATCCATTAGTATTCAAATGTTTAAAAGACAGTGGATTAACAGCATTCTTTACAAGAAGTTCAGCAGCTAATATACCAGTAAATATGGGGCTTTGTAAAGAACTAGGATTAGACAAAGACACATATTCTATGTCTATACCACTAGGAGCAACTATAAATATGGGTGGAGCGGCAGTAACAATATCAGTTCTTGCTTTAGCTGCTGCTCACACATTAGGAATAAAAGTAGATATAGGAACAGCAATAATTCTTTCAGTACTTTCAGCAGTAAGTGCATGTGGAGCATCAGGAGTGGCTGGTGGATCTTTACTGCTAGTACCACTTGCTTGTTCATTATTTGGTATACCAAATGAAATAGCAATGCAAGTAGTTGGAGTTGGTTTTATAGTTGGAGTTATTCAAGACTCTTGTGAAACTGCACTAAATTCTTCAACAGACGTACTATATACTGCAGTTGCAGAACTTTCAAAGAGACGTAAAGATAAAAAATCAAGAGAAAACATAGCTTAGTTAAATTTAACGTAAATATAAAAGGCGTAGTATGGAATAATTTATTTAATCCATACTACACCTTTTTTAATTTAGTTTATCTAGTACAAATTTTTGCAGAAAGATTTGTGCATGAGATCTTTAGCAAGAAAATTTTATTTAAAGCTTCGTTTTTAAACTCATTATTATCTTTAGAAGTATAATTTTCTGTTATTTTATTTAAACCATGAATTTTATCATAAATATTATGTACAAATTCAACTTTACCTGGAGACATTATACTAAAGTATTCAAAATCAAATTCGCAAGAAGTATTACCTTCAATCATATCTTTTTTATTATCAATCTCTATGAATACATTTGAGTTTTCCTCTAAAATATCAAGTTTTTTACCGTTGGTGGCACAGTGACAGTAGAGAATAAGTTCTCCTCCGTCCTTAAATTCGTAACCATAATTTAAAGGAACTAAATAAGGTACATTATTTTTACACATGGCAACTCTAACAACTTGGCATTTAGAGACAATCTTTTTGATTGTATTAATATCCTTAATAGTTCTATCTTTTCTTCTCAAAATCCCCATCCCCTTAGAATATAATTTATTAATGTAATAATTATAGCACTATTATATATAAAAAAATGTATTTGAAAAATATACAGAATATTAAAATTTTTATTTATATAAAGAAAATAAAAAGCCAATAAAGACATTCATCTATAATTGGCTTAATTATTTTTATATTAATATTATACGTTGAATCTCCAGTTAACTACGTCACCATCTTGCATCACGTATTCTTTACCTTCAAGTCTAACTTTACCTTTTTCTCTAGCATTAGCTATAGAACCACATTCAACTAAATCTTTGTAGTTTACTATTTCACCTCTGATGAATCCTTTCTCCATATCAGAGTGGATTTTACCAGCAGCTTGTGGAGCTTTAGTTCCTATTGTTATAGTCCAAGCTCTAACTTCTTGAACACCAGCAGTTAAGTAAGACATAAGCCCAAGTAAAGAGTAAGAAGATTTTATTAATTTATCAAGACCAGATTGCTCAAGTCCTAAAGATTCTAAGAATTCTTGTTTTTCTTCTTCTGATTCTAATTCTGCTATTTCTGCTTCTATTTGAGCACAAACAACAACAACTTCAGCATTTTCATCAGCAGCAAATTCTCTAACTTTGTTAACATATTCATTATTTTCGCCTTCATCAGCTAAATCATCTTCACAAACATTTGTAGCATATATTACTGGTTTAGAAGTTAATAAATTTAAAGTTTCAACAAATTTCATTTGATCTTCGTTTAAATCCATAGTTCTAACTGATTTATTGTCTTCAAGAACTGCTAATATTTCTTTTAAGAATTCAACTTCAGCAGCTATAGACTTATCAGCTTTAGCAGCTTTTGTACTTTTTAATATTCTTCTTTCTAATATTTCTATATCAGAGAATATTAACTCTAAGTTTATAGTTTCTATATCTCTAAGTGGATCAACACTTCCATCAACATGCACAACGTTTGAATCATCAAAACATCTAACAACGTGAACTATAGCATCAACTTCTCTTATATGAGATAAGAATTTATTTCCTAAACCTTCACCTTTTGAAGCTCCCCTAACAAGACCTGCTATATCACAGAATTCTATAGCTGTAGGAATAACTTTTTTACAATCGTACATTTCTCTAAGTACTTCTAATCTTTCATCTGGAACAGAAACAACACCCACGTTTGGTTCTATTGTACAGAAAGGGTAGTTTGCAGATTCAGCTCCTGCTTGAGTTATAGCATTAAATAGTGTACTTTTACCAACGTTTGGTAATCCAACTATACCTAATTTCATATTAATAATCTTCCTTTCTTATATGAATTTACATATTTGTCAATTTTATTTATACATAAATTATAAACACTTCTTAGTATTTTCTAGACATACATATTGATTATACATCATAATCTTAATATGTGTAAACACGTTTGAAATAAGTTATTATTTGTAAAATACATTATTTTTGTAACAATTTATATTATTAATAGGATTTTAACTTGAAATTTAGCATATCCTAATAAAAAATGTGTAAACAAAATAAAAATAAGTATTTTAGAAAATAATAAAAGATATATAATTAAGTAAAAGGAAAAATTTTGAATATATAAATCATTTATTGTATATACAAGTTAGTACTCATAAGAGGAGGTAAAAATGGAAAATAATAAAACAATAAATCTAGGCGAAGGAATTAATTTGACTTTAATACCAGAAGAAAAATTTAAAACTAATTTAGTAAGTATCTATATCCAAAGATTATTAAATAGAGATGAAGTAACTATGAATGCTCTACTTCCTTCTATAATAAAAAGTGGTAGTGAAAAATACCCAAGCGCTAGAGAAATGTCTCAACATCAAGATGATTTATATGGAGTTTCCATAGGAGCTGATAGTAGCAAGAGAGGAGAAACTCAAGTAATTACTTTTAAAATTATCAGTACAGATGAAAAATACTTAGACGAGAAAATATTTAAACCTGTTGTGGAATTTTTAGACGAAGTAGTTAATCATCCATTAGTTATAGATGGTGGATTTAAAGAAGAATATGTAAAAATAGAAAAAGAAAATTTGAAAAATAAAATAGAGTCAATTATAAATGACAAAGGTAGATATGCTATTGAACGTGCTCGTGAAGAAATGTTCAAAGATGAAAGATATGGAATTAGTGATATAGGTTACTTAGAAGATATTGATAAAATAACTGCAAAAGGGCTTTATGAACACTATATGGAAATTATGAAAACTTCTCCAATAGATATAGTTGTAGAAGGTAATTTTGATGAAGAAGAAATAGTAAAAATAATATCTAATGGATTTAACTTTCATAGACAAAATATAATAGAAATACCTAGAGCAGATTTTAAAAAGAATGTGGATGAAGTTAAAGTCATAAAAGAAGATATGGATATAACTCAAGGTAAGTTAGTTATGGGGTTTAGATGCAATATTGACTACAAAGATGAATATAAATACTACTCTCTATTTGTAGGTTCTAATGTACTTGGTGGAGGACCTCATTCAAAGTTATTTGTAAATGTTAGAGAAAAAGAAAGTTTATGCTACTACATTTATTCTTCACTAGAAAAATATAAAACATCCATGTTTATAGCTTCTGGAATAGAAAGTGTAAACTACGATAAAACAATTAAGTTAATCAAAGAGCAACTAGAATACTTAAAAGAAGGAAAAATTTCTGAAGAAGAATTATTAAATAGTAAAAGTGCCTTAATAAGTTCATTAAAAACAATAAAAGATTCTATAGGAGGAGCGTCAGATTTTTATTTCTCTCAAACTATGGGTCAAACAAACTCAACTGTGGAAAAAATTATAGAGATAATAGATAAGGTTACAGTAGAAGATATAGTTAATGCATTTAAAAATATACAGTTAGATACTATATACTTTTTGAGTAATAACAAGGAGGCATAATAATGGAAAAAATAGTTAATGAGTTATTAAAAGAAGAATTATATTATGAAAAATTAGAAAATGGATTAGATGTATATTTTATGCCTAAAAAAGGATTTACTAAAAAGTATGCTGTCCTTGCAACTAATTATGGTTCAAATGATTTAGAATTTATTCCTATAAATGAAACGAAAAAAATGATTGTAAATGCTGGTATTGCCCATTTCTTAGAACATAAAATGTTTGAACAGCCTGATGGTGGAAATGCCTTTGATAAGTTTTCTAAATATGGAGCTAGTGCCAATGCTTTTACTAACTTTACAATGACAGCTTACTTATTTTCAGCTACAGAATATTTCTATGAATGTTTAGAACATTTAATTGATTATGTTCAAACTCCATATTTTACAGATGAGAATGTGGAAAAAGAAAAGGGAATAATCGAACAAGAAATAAAAATGTATAACGATGATCCAGAGTGGAATGTATTTTTCAATGCATTAAAGGCTATGTATGTAAATCATCCTACAAGAGTAGATATTGCAGGTACTGTGGACAGTATATATAAGATAACTAAAGAAGAATTATATAAATGTTACAATACATTTTATAACCCAGGAAATATGATTTTATTTGTTGTAGGTGATTTAGATGAAGAAGAAGTATTTAACCATGTAAGAAAAGCTAATCATAAAGATATACAAAAACTTCAAGAAGAAATTGTAAGATTTTATCCAGAAGAACCTAATGAAGTTAAAGAAAAAGAAATTGTAGATAAATTCCCTATATCTATGCCAATGTTTTCTATTTGTTTTAAAGAAGATAAAGTAGGAATAAAGGGTAGAGAATTATTAAGATATGAGGTAATGACAGATATTCTTACTGACATGCTATTTAAAAAAGGTAGTGCTATATACGAAGATTTATATATGAAAGGTCTTATAACTCCAAGTTTCGGTTCGGGATTTTCTTCACAAATAGATTATTCGTATACATCTATAGGAGGTGAATCAAAAGACCCTTATAAAGTAAAAGAAATTATAATGTCTTATATTGAAAAGTTTAAATGTGAAGGGTTAGATAAAGAGGGATTTGAGAGAACAAAGAAAAAAAATATAGGTAATTTTATTAAATATTTTGATTCAGTTACTTTCATTGCTAATAATTTTATAACGTACAAATTTAAAGGTATAAATTTACTTGACTATGTAGAAGTTATGAAGGAAGTTACATTTGAAGAAGTAAGTGAAAGACTAAATAATCATTTTAAAGAAGAAAATTGTGTTATATCTATTGCAGAACCTAGATAATATTTATATAAATATAAAAATGTAATAAAATAAAGGATAATTATTAAATTTTAATTTTAAAAGATAATTTTAGTTAAAATTAACTATAATTATCCTTTTTTCATTGTATAATATTTATTAATTCATTATAATTAAGGCATTCTATTTTTTTATTATTAAGAAACTGATATAATAAAGAATGAAAAGTATAATTGTTTAGGGTAGAAGGAGGCTATATTTTATGATAGATATACATTGCCACATTTTGCCTGAAGTAGATGATGGTTCTAGAAGCTTAAATGAGTCTATTGAAATGGCTCTAATAGCTAGAGAACAAGGTATAAAAAAAATTGTTAATACATCACACTATCATCCAGATTTCAGGTACAAAAAAGGCGAAGAACTATTAAAAGAGCTAAAAGATTTTAATAATGTTTTAAAAGAAAATATGATAGATATTGAAGTATTAATTGGGAATGAAATTTACTATACTAATGATTTAATAAAACAAATTGATGAATTAGATTTTTATACTTTAAATAATAGTAGATACATGCTTATAGAACTTCCTCCTACAAATTTTCCAAGTGATTTATGTAATATAGTATATGAATTAAAAGAAAAAAACTACATACCAGTTTTTGCACATGTGGAAAGATATAGAGAAGTTCAAGAAAATCCTGAGTTAATATATGAAGTTATTGAAGCTGGAGCTATAATACAAATAAATTCTCATAGTATTTTAGGTAAAAGTGGAAAAGAATTGCAAAGAACTTGTAATACATTAATAAGCCGAAATATGGTTCATATTGTAGGAACAGATGCTCATCGTAGTAAAAGACGAACACCGATATTTTTAGACGCTTATAAATATGTATGTGAAAAATATTCAAAAGAAATAGCAGATAATTTATTTATTAAAAATAATAATGCAATAATGAATAATGAAGATTTAAATGTGTCAAAACCTTATAAAGAGGAAGTAAAGAAAAAAGGATTTTTTAAAAGATTATTTAGATTATAAGAGGTGGAATAATGGATAGAGTGGCATTCACAATATTTGGATTAGATGTAATGTGGTACGGTGTATTAATGGCATTAGCTATGATAATATGCGTGTTTATAGCATTAAGAGAAGGGAAAAGAGTAAGTATAAGTGAAGATGACTTATTAAACTTAGCCATAATAGCAATACCTTGCGGTTTAATTGGTGCTAGACTTTATTATGTTATTTTTAATTGGTCTTGGTATTCTAATAATCTATCTGAAATATTAAATTTCAGAGGTGGAGGTATGGCAATACATGGAGCTTTAATAGGTGGTATATTGGCTGGACTTATATACACTCAAATTAAAAGAATTAATTTCTTTAAGATGGCGGATACTGTAATGATTGGTATACCTTTAGGTCAAGCTATAGGAAGATGGGGAAATTTTATAAATGGAGAAGCTCATGGAGGACCAACTTCTTTACCTTGGGGAATAATTGTTGATGGTATTAAAGTTCATCCAACGTTTTTATATGAATCTATCTGGGATTTAGGTATATTCATATTTTTGTGGTGTTTCAGAAAGAAGAAAAAATATGAAGGTCAATTAGCTATATCTTATTTAATTTTATATTCAATAGGAAGATTTTTCATAGAAGGACTTAGAACAGATTCTCTTATGATTGGTCCACTTAGAATGGCTCAAGTAATAAGTTTAGTAACTATTATAGTTTGTGTGATTTTACATAAAATATTATCAAAGAAGAAAAAATAGAGGCTAACTAGTAACTCTTAAGGAGAAGAAAAAATGGAATTTAATCATGTGTCAGTACTACTAGATGAATGTATTGAAAATTTAGACATAAAAGAAGATGGAGTATATGTAGACTGTACCATGGGTGGTGCAGGTCATTCAAAAGAAATAGTAAAGAGATTATCTGATAAAGGTTTATTTATTGGATTTGATCAAGATAAAAATGCCATAGCAACGGCAAAAGAAAGACTAGCTGAATATTCAGACAGAGTAAAATTTGTACACAGTAATTTTGAAAATATTAAATCAGAATTAGAAAAAATAGGTGTTTATAAAATAGATGGAGTGCTTGCTGACTTAGGCGTATCTTCTCATCAACTAGATGAAGCTGATAGAGGCTTCTCTTATATGCATGATGCACCACTAGATATGAGAATGGACGTTAGAAAAGATTTTTCTGCTTATGATGTGGTAAACACTTATAGTGAAGAACAATTAGCTAAGATAATCAGAGATTATGGTGAAGATAATTGGGCAAAGAGAATTGCTAAATTTATAATAGAAGAAAGAGAAGCAAATGGTCCTATAGAAAAAACAGGTGAGCTTGTTGATATTATAAAAAAAGCAATACCTAAAAAAGCTAGAATAGATGGACCACATCCAGCAAAGAGAACTTTCCAAGCCATAAGAATAGAAGTAAATAACGAGCTTGGTGTAATAAATAAAATGATCGAAGACGCTGTTTCTATTATGAATAAGGGTGGAAGAGTTTGCATAATTACTTTCCATTCATTAGAAGATAGAATAGTAAAAAATGAATTTAAAGATTTGGCTTTAAGTTGTATTTGTCCACCAGAACTTCCAATTTGTCAATGTGATAAAAAGTCAGAAGTTAAGATTATAACAAGAAAACCAATACTTCCTAGTGATGAAGAAATTGAAAGAAATCCAAGGGCGAGAAGTGCAAAACTTAGAGTAGCTCAAAAAAAATAATTTTTCTTGTTGCGTATGAATAAAAACATGTATATAATTAACTTATTAAATTAATAGTAAAAAATCTTATCAAGAGTGATGGAGGGAATAGGCCCGAAGAAGTCCAGCAACCTATATTAGATAGGTGCTAAATCCTACTTATGGAAACATAAGAAAGATAAGAGGCAAATCTTAGATTATTAAGGCTCTTTTATCTTTAAGATAAAAGAGCCTTTTTTTATTTGATGAGATATAACTTGTAAGGTTTTTTATATATTGTTTAATATTATTTATATTAAATAACAAGGGGGATATAACTAATGAGTGAAAGAGAGTTAGGTTTTTCAACATTACAAGTTCATGGGGGACAACAACCAGATTCAGCAACAGGAGCTAGAGCAGTTCCAATATATCAAACAACATCATATTGTTTTGAAAGTGTAGATCACGGAGCTGATTTATTTGCCTTAAAAACAGAGGGGCATATTTATTCAAGAATATCAAATCCAACTGTGGCAGTATTTGAGGAAAGAATGGCCTTACTTGAAGGTGGAGTAGGAGCTGTAGCCTTTGCTTCTGGAATGGGTGCTATTAATGCAGCTATATTAAATATACTTCAAGCTGGTGATGAAATAGTTGCTGCACCAACGATTTATGGTGGAACATTTAATCTATTATCAAATATGTTACCTAAATTAGGAATTAAAACTCATTTTGTAAATCCTGATGATCCAGAAAGCTTTAGAGCAGCAATAAACGATAAAACAAGATTAGTTTATGCAGAAACTATAGGAAATCCAGGAATAAATATTATCGATATAGAAAAAATTGCAGAAATAGCTCACGAAGCTAAAATTCCATTTATGTTAGATAATACTTTTGGAACGCCTTACTTAATAAAAGTATTTGATTATGGTGTTGATATTGTTGTTCATTCAGCTACAAAATTTATAGGTGGGCATGGAACGACTTTAGGTGGAGTAGTGGTTGATAGTGGAAATTTTGATTGGATAGAAAGTGGGAAATTCCCATGTTTAACAGAGCCAGACTTATCTTACAATGGTTTAAACTATGCTAAAGACTGTAAAAAAGCAGCTTATACTACAAAACTTCTAGCTCAATATTTAAGAGATACAGGGGCTTGTCTAAGTGCACAAAGTGCATTCCAATTATTATTAGGACTTGAAACTTTATCATTAAGAGTTGAAAGACATGTGGAGAATACTAAGAAAATTACAGAATTTTTAAATAATCATCCTCAAGTTGCATGGGTAAACTATCCCGGTTTAAAAGAAAATAAATATTATGACTTGGCACAAAAATACTTACCAAAAGGACCAGGTTCAATATTTACCTTTGGAATAAAGGGAGGATTAGAAGCAGGGATAAAATTTATTGAAGGTTTACAAATATTCTCTCATTTAGCAAATGTGGCAGATGCAAAATCTCTAGTTATACATCCAGCAAGCACTACTCATTCTCAGCTTAATGAAGAGGAGCAAAAACTAGCTGGTGTTACACCGGATATGATAAGAGTTTCTATAGGAATAGAAGATATAGATGACTTAATTTGGGACTTAAATCAAGCTTTAGAAAAGTCATCATTATAGAGAAAATAAAAAGGAAGATGATAAACTTCATCTTTCTTTTTTAATTACAAAGATATTATAAATTATCTGGTCTGTGGATAATTTATAATATCTACTACTTGAAATAGAGTAAGGCGACTGTATAAAGTTATAACTAGTTAATATCGTTTACAATATATTTATCAATTTTTGCGACACAAAGTGTTTTGTTAGTGTGTGACTCAAGTAAAGCAAATTTTTTAGCCATGTTGTTATTAAAGTAAAGTAAATTTTATGTATACAAAATGAACATCTGATATAATTATTAGTGAATGTTGTAAAGGGGGCTTATTATGGAAATCACTCAAAAAACAAAGAAATATTTATTCACAAATGAAAATTTATATAGACTTATTTTCCCTTTAATAGTAGAGCAATTTTTATTAGTAACTGTAGGTTTAGCTGACTCTATTATGACTGCTAGTATAGGTGAAACTGCAGTATCAGCAGTATCGTTAGTAGATAGTATAAATATTCTTATAATAAATATTTTCACAGCTCTTGCCACAGGAGGAGCAGTAGTAGCAGGTCAATATTTAGGGCAAAAAAAGGAGAATAAAGCTTGTCAAAGTGCTGATCAGCTTATGCTTTTTCTATTTTTAAGTTCTATTACTGTTATGATAATAGTATATTTGAGTAAATATTTTATTCTCTATATAGTTTTTGGGAATATAGAACAAGATGTTATGAACTATTCTAATACTTATTTAACCATAGTATTTATGTCAATTCCTTTTATTGCAATATACAACGGCGGGGCAGCATTATTTAGAGCTATGGGAAATTCTAAAATCACGATGAAAATATCCATTATGATGAATCTAATAAATCTAATAGGAAATTATTTTTTAATATATGTCTTTAAAATGGGAATTGCAGGAGCAGCCATACCAACGGTATTTTCTAGAGTTGTAGCTGCTGTAGTGATTTTTATTTTGATAAGAAATGATAGTTTACAAATTCACTTGTCTAAAAGAATATGTAAAAAATTTGATAGAGTATTAATTAGAAAAATACTTTATATTGGTGTTCCTAATGGTATGGAAAATGGTATGTTTCAACTTGGGAAAATTATTGTACTAAATTTAATAGCAACTTTTGGAACAACAGCTATTGCGGCAAATGCTGTAGCAAATGCTGTTGGACTTTTTCAAATAATACCTGGCATGGCAATCAGCCAAGCAACTCTTTCTGTAACATCACAGTGTATAGGTGCAGGAGATTATGATCAAACCAAATATTATACGAAAAAATTAGTTAAGATAAGTACTATATGTATATTACTTACGGTTATTGTTACTTTTATAAGTATGCCATTAATTTTAAATGCTTACAATTTATCAGATTATACAGCAAAGATTTCAATGGATATTATTTTGTATCATGGAAGTTTGGCTATTATTATATGGACCGCATCATTTGTACTTCCAAATACTCTTCGTGCAGCCAATGATGTTAAATTTTGTATGATAGTTGCTATTTTTTCTATGTGGATTTTTAGAATTGGTTTTAGTTATGTATTAGGAAGATATATGAATATTGGAGTTTTAGGCGTATGGGTGGCCATGAGTATTGATTGGATATTTAGATCAGTATGCTTTATTATTAGATATAAAGGAAGTAAGTGGAAATTAAATGAAATATAAAATCTTTATGTAAAATAAAAAGCTCATATTAAAATGAGCTTTTTATTTTATTTGAATAGAATTAAAAGGTACTTTTTTATTATTTATATTTAAAAGTATTGTATCAAAAAATATACTTTTATCATTTGATGAAGTAGTATTTTTTTCTCTTATGACATAAAGTTCATCCTTACTTTTTGAAGAAGGGGAGGTATTGCAACTTATTATAAGTGTTTTATCTTCAAGTCTTGAATCAATATCTATATATTCATTTTTAATGCCTTTAAAAAATATATATTTATTATTGTCTGTTATTATTTGATAAATGCCTTCTTCTAAATTTTCATCATGTATTACACCTAGAATTTTCTTATTATTTAATGAGCTTATATCTACTGAAGATAGAGAAACTGGACTATCCTCATTTGAATTTTTATTACAACCATAAAAAATAATCGCAGTAGATATTAATATAATTAATAATAATGTATTTCTCATATATTCCTCCTCTTTACTGAAACATAAAAATATTTTTTGATTGTAGAAGTAATCCTGTAAGTAAGCAGTTTTCATCAATATTAAATGTAGATGTATGTATGGGGGAATTAATAGTTTTATTAGCACATCCTATATTAAAAAAAGCCCCCCTAGTTTCTTGTAAAAAATAAGCAAAATCTTCAGAGCCTAAGGAAGATTTATCTTTTATAATTACTTTGTCATCTCCTAAAACTTCAACTCCATTTTTTATTATTTTATTTACTAATTCCTTGTCATTTATTAGTAAGGGTATACCTTCTTTTATGTCCAAGATAATTGAACAGTTAAAGGTTTTACCTACATGTGTACAAATTTCTTTTATTCTTTTTTTTGATAAAATTCTATCTTCGTTATTTAGAGTTCTTAAAGTTCCCACTAAATTAACTTCATCGCAAATTATATTTCCTTTTACTCCTCCGAAAATTTTGCCAAATGTAATTACTACAGAATTATTGGGATCTATATTTCTACTTACAATTGTTTGCAAAGATGAAATTAAATATGAAGAAGTTACTATTGCATCAATACCATCGTGAGGATAAGCTCCATGACTTTTTCTACCTTTTACAGTAATATGTAATCTATCAGTAGAAGCAGCCATTACCCCGGATTTTATTTCCATAGAGCCACATAATAGATGAGGAGCAACATGCAATGCAAATATATAATCTACTTTAGGGCTATCTAAAACACCTCTATTTACTATAATTTTTCCACCACCAACTTCTTCACCTGGTTGAAAAATAAACTTTACATTTACTCTTAATCTATTTTTAAACCTACATAATATTTTACAAAGTCCCAGGGCTATTGTTAAATGAGCATCGTGACCACAAGCATGCATTACTCCTTCATTTTCAGATTTGTAATCTATATTACACTTCTCTTCTATTGGCAAGCCATCCATATCAGCTCTTATACCAATGGTTAACGAAGCATTTGTATTAATTAATGCTATGATTCCAGTAGAATCATTTATACTCTCATAACTAACATTCATTTCATTTAAATATTTTATCAATATATTTCTTGTCTTGTATTCCTTAAATCCAAGTTCTGCATTTCTATGCAATTCTCTTCTAACTTTTATCAGCCAAGGTTGTAATTCTTCGCAGGCCTTAATTATTTCATCCATAATAATTACCCCTTTTTAAGCAATATTAATTTAAGTATAAATTACTTTATTAAAAATATAAAGAAAATGAACATATTTAATTCTATTTAATACTTCAAAAAAATGAAAGAAAGTATAAATTTTTTAAAAAATTGTTCTACATATAAAAATTCATAATCTTTTATGTATGAATTTTTGTATAAGTCATTAAAGGAAGGCAGACACAAAAAAACTAAATATGTATATACCACAGAAGATGGGGGTGATTTTTTGAATAAAAAGGAAAGAGTAAAGAACATAAATGAATATAAAAAGAGAAAAAAGAATAGATATAAAAAGAGAAAAATAAAAAAATTAGTTAAGCCTATTTTGTTTGCATTTCCTGTGGTATCAATAATCATCACAAATTTATGTGGTAATGCTATTGTATCAAATTACAAATATGAGATTAACACATTGAAAAAGCAATTGAGAAAAGAAGAGATAGTTTTAGATGGATTAAAAATGCAACAATTAGAAAATTCCAGCATTACTAATATAGAAGAAAATGCAAAAGAAAAGTTAAAAATGGATTACCCTAATGAAAGTCAAATGAGATATATTGACTTAAAGGATTAGAAAGGGAGGTTGTTAATGAAGATAAAAATAAACAGCAGGAAAAGATTAGTCATAGTGATGGTGTTGGCCTGTTCCTTATTTTTAACCTTGATATTTAGAATAGGATATTTACAACTGGTTAAAGGAGAGTGGCTTAGTACAAAAGCATCAGAACAACAGACAAGAGAGATTCCTATAGAGGCTAAAAGAGGAACTCTATATGATACAAATATGAAAGAATTAGCGGTAAGTGTTACAAAATATACAGTGTGGTGTAAGCCAGTTGAAGTAAAGGATGCAAAAAAAACATCTGAAAATCTGGCAAAAATATTAGATGAAAAATATGATGATGTATACAAAAAAGTTAATAAGAAAAACATGGCTTTAGTTAAAGTGAAAAGATGGATAGACGATGACACGGCAGATAAAATTACTAAATCAGGATTATCTGGAATATGGGTAGCTGAAGATAACCAAAGATATTATCCATATGGGAACTTTGCCTCTTATGTACTTGGTCATACATCTTCAGATTCATCAGGTGTAGCAGGAATAGAATTAAAATATGATAATGTCCTTAAAGGAACAGCAGGAAAGCTAATTGTAAGTACCGATGCAGCAGGAAAAGAAATACCTCAAGGCTCTGAACAATATTATGAACCAACAACAGGAAATGGATTAGTGTTAACTGTTGATGAAGTAATACAACATTATTGTGAAAAGGCAGCTCAAAAAGCTTATGAAGAAAACAATGCAAGTAAAGTAACTATAATTGCTATGGATCCTAAAACAGGAGATATAAAGGCAATGGTAAAAAAACCAGACTATGATCCAAATACTCCTACAAAAGCAATTTATCCTGTTTATGAAGAACTATTAGAAGAATGTAAAAATGATAATGAAAAAATAAAAGCGTACTCAACTATGTGGAGAAATACAGCAGTAAGTGATACATATGAACCAGGTTCAACATTCAAACTTATAACTTCTTCAGCAGGGCTAGAAGAAGGTGTTGTTAAGCAAGACGACAAATTTACTTGTAGTGGTAGTGTCATGGTTGAGGGAAAAAAAATTAAATGTTGGAGATCTTATAGACCTCATGGATTAGAAACCTTTAAACAAGGTGTTCAAAACTCATGTAACCCAGTCTTTGTTGAAGTAGGTAGAAGACTTGGTGTTTCAAAAATGTATGATTACATAGAAGCATTTGGTTTAAATAAAAAAACAGGAATAGATTTACCAGGTGAAGCAGGAAGTATAATGTACAATGAAAAGGATGTAGGGCCTGTAGAACTAGCAACCATATCATTTGGTCAATCTATATCAGTAACACCTATCCAACTTATTACAGCAGTTTGTTCCATAGTAAATGAAGGAAATAGAATGGAACCAAGATTAGTAAAGGCATATACAGATAATAAAGGAAATATAACTAAGGAAGTAGACCCAGTACAAGTTAAACAAGTTATCTCAAAAGAAACATCTGCACAAATGAGAGAAATAATGGAATCTGTTGTAACAGAAGGTGGAGGTAAGATAGCTTACTTACCAGGATATAGATTAGGTGGAAAAACAGGAACTGCACAAAAGGTTATAAATGGATCTTATGCTCAAGGACATTATGTATGTTCTTTCATTGGAATGGCGCCAGCTGACGATCCACAAATTGTAGTTCTTGCCATAGTTGATGAGCCTACAGGAGTTATGCAATTTGGTTCAACAACAGCAGGACCAATTATAAAAGAAGTAATGAGTAACACATTGAAATATTTAGGTGTAGAGCCAGAATATACTGAAGAAGAAAAAGCTGAAAAAGTGAAAAATAAAGTGAAGGTGCCTGATGTTAGAGGTTTAACTATAGAAGATGCAACAAAAATTTTAGAAGAAGCTCAATTAGAAGCTAATATAGATAATGATGTAGATATAAAAGAAGGTACTATAATTAAAGATATGTTTCCGAAACCTGGAGTTAGTGTAAATGAAGGATCTTTAATATCTATTTATTTTGATAATTAATATTACAGAAACTTATAAATATCTTCAAAAAAAAGTTAATATGGTATATAATTATTAAGATAAATGTATAGAAGGCAATGTATATAATGCATTGCCTTTTATAAAGATAAGTATGAAATTAAAAATGAATAAGGAGGTTGAAATGGAATATTTAACTATAAAAGAGTTAATACTTGCAAGTGAAGGACAGTTAGTTTCTAAGTGTAGCGAAGAAACTTTAGTAAATGACATAGTAATAGACAGTAGAAAAGCAAGTAAAGACAATGCTTTTGTTGCTATAGTTGGAGAAAATTTAGATGGGCATGATTTCATTAATTTAGCTATAAATCAAGGCTGTAAAACTATTATAAAAAATAAAGATAACAACGTTGACATAGAGAATAAAGAAATTAATGTAATAGAAGTAAACAACACGGAAGTAGCTTTTGGTGATATTGCTAGATTTTATAAGAAAAAATTTGAAATACCGTTTATAGCCGTTACAGGTAGTGTGGGAAAAACAACTACTAGAGATATGGTATATTCTACTATAAGTGCAAAATACAACTCACTGAAAAACGTAGGAAATTTGAATAATCAATTTGGAGTGCCATTAACTTTATTTAATTTAAATAAAGAACATGAATGTGCAGTGATAGAAATGGGAATGAGTGGATTCAATGAAATTGAATACTTAGTAAATATTGTTAATCCACAAATAGGCATAATTTCTAATATTGGGTATTCACATGTAGAACATCTGGGAAGTAGAGAGGGTATTTTTAAAGCAAAAATGGAAATAACAGCAAACTTTGATGAAAGTTCTTTATTAATAGTCAATGGAGATGATGATTGCTTAAAAACTTTAAAGAGTAAAAATTTAGTTTATAAATTAAGAACTTTTGGATTTGAAAAAGATAACGATATATATTGTGAATCTTTCGAAATGGATGAAAACAGTATAGATTTCATAGCTATTATTGATGGAAAAAGAGAAAAATTTTTCATCCCAACAGTTGGAAAACATAATATATATAATGCTATGGCAGCAATATTAGTAGGGATTAATCTGAATATGACATTAGAGGAAATAAAAGATGGTTTGAAAAATTTCCAATGTACCAAAAATAGATTAGACATAATAAAAAATAATAATTTAACTATAATAGATTCTGTTTATAATGCAAGTATCGACTCTATGACTGCTGCATTAAATATTCTTGGAAGATATAAAAGCAGAAGAGTAGCAATACTTGGAGATATGTTTGAGATGGGTGAATTTGCAGAGTTTGGCCATAGACAAGTAGGCAAGGCAGCTTTAAACAATGTGGATATATTAATAGCAATAGGAAAGGATTCAGAGTTTATAGAAAAAGAATTAAAAGAAAATAATATGAACCCTGACAATCTTTATCATTTTGAAACAAAAGAAGAAGCAATTGAAAAGCTAGATGATATCATAAAACAAAATGACACTATTTTAGTTAAGGCATCAAGAGGAATGCATCTAGAAAAAGTTGTTGAACATCTTAATAAATAGACAAAATAATTAGCGAACTAGGGAGAGGAGTTTTATATTATGTTAGGAATAACACAGCTTACGTATACAGCGATAATCGCATTTTTAATAGTAGTTATACTAGGACCAATATTTATACCAATGTTATCAAAATTTAAATTTGGTCAAACAGTTAGGGATGATGGACCACAAACTCATTTACAAAAAAATGGAACACCAACTATGGGTGGGGTAATAATGATAATAGCTATCCTTATTACGGGACTTACAAGAACAAAAGTGGATAGAGATTTATTAGTAGGATTAATATGTATAACAGGATTTGGATTTGTAGGATTTTTAGATGATTTCATCAAAATTAAAATGAAAAGGTCTTTAGGGCTTAAAGCATATCAAAAAATTGTACTACAATTTGCTCTTGCGTTATTTGTTGCTTATTATCAATATAGCGCATCACCGAGTGCAACACAAGTAATGGTTCCGTTTACTGATTATGTAATAAACTTAGGGCCTTTATATGTACCAATAATGATGTTTATTATAATAGGAACGGTAAATGCTGTAAATTTAACTGATGGTTTAGATGGTCTAGCATCTGGAGTAACTTTAATAGTATCAGCATTTTTTATGATGTTGGCAACAACAATAGGCAACAGTGATGTTGCAATACTTGCAGCAGCTACTGGGGGAGCTTGTTTAGGATTTTTAGGATTCAACTCATATCCTGCTAAAGTATTCATGGGTGACACAGGTTCTATGGCTTTAGGTGGAGCAGTAGTAGCTTTTGCAGTATTAACAAATTCAGTACTTCTAATACCAATAGTAGGAGGTATTTATTTTGCTGAAGCTATATCAGTAATATTACAAGTTGTATCATTTAAATTGACTGGTAAAAGAGTATTTAAAATGGCTCCAATACATCATCATTTTGAACAATGTGGATGGCCAGAAACTAGAGTCGTATTTATATTTTGGATAACTACAGTAGTATTAGCATGGATAGGAATAATTGCAGTATTCTAATCACTAGGGGGGGAAACAATGAACCTAAAAAATAAAAATATTTTACTTGTTGGTTTAGCTAAAACAGGTGTTTCAACAATTAAATTATTAGGCAAATTAGAAGCAAATATAATAGTTAATGATATAAAAGATGAAGAAAAATTAAAAGATATTTTACTAGAATTAAGGAATATAAAAAATGCTCAGTATATTCTTGGATATCATCCAGAAAATGTTGACCACATAGACTTAGCAGTAGTATCTCCTGGAGTACCTTTAGACTTACCTTTTATATTAAAATTAAAAGAAAACAATATAGAGATAATAGGAGAAGTTGAATTAGCTTATAGACTTTCTAAAAATCCTATGTTTGTAGGCATAACTGGAACAAATGGAAAAACTACTACAACATCTTTAGTAGGAGAAATATTTAAATCGGACAATAAGGACACGTATATAGTTGGAAATATTGGAAATCCTGTTATAGATACAGTAGAAACTACAAATGAAGATTCATATTTAATAACAGAGCTAAGTTCATTCCAGTTGGAAAGTATTGTTGATTTTAAATCTAAAGTTGCATCAATATTGAATTTTTCTCCAGATCATTTAAATAGACATCATACTATGGAAAATTATATAGCTGCTAAAGCAAATATATTTAAAAATCAAGATAAAAGTGATTTTGCCATATTAAATTATGACGATAAAGAAGTTAGAGCACTAGAATCTAATTGTAATGGTCAAGTAATATTCTTTTCAAGAAAAGAAAAACTTGATAAAGGTGTATATTTAGATGAAAACAACAATATAGTTATTCATATAGATAAAAAAATTGTTTTATTAAATAAAAAAGAACTTAGTCTACCAGGAGCACATAATCTAGAAAATTGTATGGCTGCTATTGCTATGTCTTACGTATGTAATGTGGATTTAGAAACTCTAAAACATGTATTAAAAACATTTAAAGCTGTAGAACATAGATTAGAATATGTTAGAACATTAAATGATATTATGTTTGTAAATGATTCTAAGGGAACAAATCCAGATTCAACTGTTAAGGCAATAACTTCTTATGAAAATCCAATTATACTAATAGCTGGTGGATACAATAAGGAAAGTGATTTTAATGAGCTTTTAGAAGTAGGAAAAGAAAATATTAAAGCCTTAGTTTTAATGGGTGAAACTTCTAGTATAATTGAAAAATGTGCTAAAGAAAAAGATTATAAAACTATAATTAGAGTTAACAATATGAAAGAAGCTGTAGAAGCTTCTTATAACCTAGCTGAAAGTGGAGATGTTGTTCTTTTATCTCCTGCTTGCGCAAGTTGGGATATGTACAAAAGTTTTGAAGTGAGAGGACGCGACTTCAAAGATAATGTAAACAACTTAAAATAACTCCTTCAAAGCAATTTATTGCGAAATGGAGGGTAGTCTATCAGATGCCTAGTAAAATTTTAAAAAAGCAGATTGACAGGGGGATGAAGACTGATTTTGATTCAGTAGTATTTTATACTACCATGATTTTAGTATTTTTTGGGATCATCATGGTGTTTAGTGCAAGTTATATTCAATCTTCATTTAAACATAATGATCCCTATTTCTTTTTAAAAAGAGATTTAATTTATGCAACACTGGGATTTATAGGAATGATGATTCTTTCCAATGTGGATTATAAACTTTGGAAGAAGTATGCCACACCAATTTGCATAGTTGCCATTGTATTATTACTTTTAGTTTTAACACCGCTTGGAATAGAAGCTAATGGTGCTAAAAGGTGGCTAGGTGTGGGAGGAGCAACTTTTCAGCCATCAGATATAGCAAAATTTGCCTGTGTTGTATTTACAGCAAAATTAGTAGAAAAACGATATGATAAAATAAAATCTTTGACAAAAGGTGTTTTACCACTTTTGATTATGCCTATGCTAATATTTGTATTGATAATGCTTGAACCGAATATGTCTACAGCTGGTACAGTAGTACTTGTAACCTTTGTCATATTGTTTGTAGCAGGAATGAATATGAAGTTTGTTGGGGTTATGGGATTATCAGGAGTGGCACTGTTTGGTGTTTTAGTAATGATAGAGCCTTATAGATTAAAACGTATTACTTCCTTTTTAGATCCGTTCCAAGATCCGCTAGGAGCTGGATATCAAGTTATACAAAGTTTGTATGCATTAGGATCAGGAGGATTATTTGGCTTAGGCCTAGGAAAAAGTAAACAAAAATATTTTTACATACCAGAACCACAAAATGATTTTATCTTTGCCATAATAGGTGAAGAATTAGGTTTAATAGGATGTATATTAGTAATTATGTTATTTATATTATTAGTTTATAGATGTGTTCGTATAGCTTTAAAATGTGAAGACATATTTGCTTGCATGTTAGTAATAGGTATAGGAGCTCTAATAGGTATTCAAGCAGCATTAAATATTGCTGTTGCCACATCGACTATGCCAAATACAGGAGTAGCCCTGCCGTTTATAAGTTATGGAGGAACCTCGCTGACCATGCTTATGGGTGAAGTAGGAATAGTGTTAAACATCTCAAAACATGTCAAGATTAAATAACAGGAGATGATACGATGAAGGTATTACTATCAGGCGGAGGAACGGGAGGACACGTTTATCCAGCAATAGCAATCGCTAACAAAATAAAAGAAGAAAATCCTGATTGTGAAATATTATTTGTAGGAACAGAGAAAGGTATAGAATCAGAAATAGTTCCAAAATACGGATATGAATTAAAAACTGTAACAGTACAAGGATTTAGAAGAAAAATAGACTTTGAAAATGTTAAAAGAATATTTAAACTATGTAAGGGATTAGAACAATCTAGAAGAATAGTTAAAAAATATAAACCAGACATAGTAATAGGAACTGGTGGATATGTAAGTGGACCAGTTTTATTTAACTCAGCTTTAAATAAAACCGTGACAATAGTTCATGAGCAAAACTCATTTCCTGGAGTAACAAATAAAATACTTTCTAAAGTTGTTACAAGGGTCCTTACAAGTTTCGAAGATTCTCATGAAAGATTTCCTGAAGAAAGTAGAAATAAACTAGTTCTTACAGGAAATCCAGTAAGAAAAGAAATATTGCAATCAAGAAAATCTACTTCGAGAAAAAAACTTGGAATAAGTGAAGATAAAAAAATGGTTCTTTGTTATGGTGGTAGCGGTGGATCAGAAGAAATTAATGATGCAATGAGACTTGTAATAAATAATATGGTAAAAGAAGATATTGCATTTATATTTGCCACTGGAAAACTATATTTTGATGAATTTATGGAATCTTTAGGAGAAATTTCTTTGAAACCTTATCAAAGAGTAATGCCTTATTTAGATAATATGGCTGATGGATTAGCAGCTAGTGATATAGTAATAGGAAGTGCTGGAGCCATATCTTTAGCAGAGATAACAGCTCTTGGAAAACCATCTATTATAATACCGAAGGCTTATACTGCTGAAAATCATCAAGAATATAATGCTAAGAGTATAGAATCTCAAGGTGCAGGAATTGCTATATTAGAAAAAGATTTAACTCCTGAAAAGTTAAATGAAGTAGTATTTAAATTATTAGGAGATAGGGAATTACTAATAGATATGGCTAATGCAAGTAAATCTATTGGAAAACCTCAAGCCATAGATTTAATATACGATGAAATTATGAGAGCATATAATGAAAAACAAGAAATTAATATTACCAAAAAAGAAAAGAAAGAATCGAAAGAGATAAAGGCTACAGAGGAAACTAAGGAAATAAAAACAATAGGAATAAAGAAAAAGTAACATATACCCCCCCTAACTCATAATATTTAATAATAAGGGATTTAATATTATGATTAGGGGGGTTCATTTTGTCTAAATATCTAATAACTGGTGGAAACAAAATACACGGAACCTTAAGTATAAAAGGGGCGAAAAACTCCATTTTACCATTAATGGCTGCATCCTTATTGAATGAAAATATTAATATTATTCATAATGTTCCATTAATAGCTGACGTATATACAATGATAGAGATATTAAAAAGCATAGGGTGTAAAATTGATTTAAATGACCATGTATTAGTAATAGATAGCTCTAATCTGACATCCAATGAGATAGATGAAGGATATGTCAAGAAAATGAGATCTTCTATTATTGTACTTGGAGCTATGATTAGTAGGTTAGAGCAAGTTAAAATATATGAGCCAGGGGGTTGTGCAATAGGTAAAAGACCTATAGATTTACATCTAAACTCTTTTAGAAAACTAGGAGTGAAAATAGAAGAAGGTTCGATTATAAACTGTGAAAGAAAAGAAATTATAGGAAATGATATAATTCTTGATAGTCCAAGTGTAGGTGCTACAGAGAATATTATTTTAGCAGCTGTGAAAGCTAAGGGAACGACTAGAATATATAATGCAGCAAAGGAACCAGAAATAGAGGACCTGCAAAATTATGTGAATAAAATGGGAGCTAAAGTTAGTGGAGCTGGAAGTGATTTTATAGAAATACAAGGCGTAGATAGACTAGATAAAGTAGAGCATACTGTTATTCCTGATAGGATTGCAATAGGGACTTATATGGTTGCCAGTGCAATAACAGGAGGATCTTTAGAAGTAGACAAAATAGTAAAATCTCATATGGAACCTATAAATAATACTCTAATAAAAGCAGGATGTGATATTGAATACACTAAGGAAGGACTAATTGTAACTTCGCCAAAGAGAATAAAAGCAATAAATTTTTTAAAAACAGACATACACCCTAATTTCCCAACGGATATGCAAGCCCAAATGATGGCTCTTATGACATTGAGTGATGGAAATAATATTTTTTATGAGACAATCTTTGAAAATCGTTTTATGCATTGTAGCGAACTTAATAAAATGGGAGCAAATACAGAGATAATAAGTGCTCATTTATGCAAAGTAAATGGAGTTGATAAATTATATGGTGCAAAAACTAAATCACCTGATCTGAGAGGCGGGGCAGCTTTGATTTTGGCAGCACTTGCTGCTGAGGGAGAAAGTGAAATTAGTAATATATATCATGTGGAAAGAGGGTATGAAAATATAGAAGCTATATTAAACAACTTAGGAGCAGATATTAGGAAAATATAAAGGGTCTTTTAGGCCTTTTATATTTTTGTCATAATTTGCTAATTAAAATAAAAAACTTTTGTAGGAGTTTAAAGAGTGAAAGAAGTATTTTATATATAATAAAAATTAAGGAGGGGTGTGTTTGAAAAAAAGAAGAAAGATAAATACTAATAAACTTATGGGAATTTTATTTTTTTCTTTGCTACTAACATTAGGAACATGTTTCTTCTTAAAAAGTGACTTCTTTTTTTTAAAACAAGTGGTGATAAGTAATAATAAGTATTTGTCACAAGAGGATGTCAATAACTTATTGAGTTTAGAAAAAAATAAGAATATTTTTTTCTATGATTTACAAAATTTAGAGAACAGAGTTAAAGAAAGTCCCTATGTTAAAGATTGTAATATTAAAAGAAAGGTACCAAACAAGCTTATAGTGGATGTAAAAGAAAAGAATATTATTGGATCTTTGTATAACGGTAAATCTTATTGCTATATAGATGATCAAGGAAAACTTGTAGATGAATTAAAAGAGATAAAAAATGATGAATTAGTTATTTCTATTGCTTATACATTAAATAATAAAACTTTAAAATTTGATAATGCAAATGATAAGAATAAACTTATAACACTATATAAAAAATTAGATGAGGAAAACATACTTTTACAAATTAAAACAGTTAATTTTACAAAAGAAAAAGAAATTATCATGAAGGGGAAAACAGGGCTTACTATATGTCTTAATAAGGATAATAACATAGAAAAAAACATAGCAAAGCTTAGCAAGGTTATGATAGATTTGCAAAATAGAAAAGAGTTTTATGGAAAGGTAGATTTTACTTATGACAAATATTTACTATATAGTCCATATTCAGATTAATAAAATTATTTAAAAAATAGAAAAAATGCATTAATATTGTGAAAAAATCACTTGAATATTACCACAGTTTCACAGTAAAATTTAAAGTAGATAAATGTTGTAAATTAATTACAAAAAAATGTTTTCGTAAGCATAATAGATAAATATTTGAAATTTTTCATAAAATTAGGAAATATCTATTTTCAAATCATTGATATTAAGAGTATAATAATATAGAGAATAAGACGCTTTTATATTATATTATTTTAAAAAATATTTATCCATATTATTTGACAATATACAATACAGATTGCTAAATATCTATTTTACATATTTAATAACAAGAATAAGAATTGGTATTTTTATGGAACAAGATAGTAATTTAACAAAAAATACAAGTAAAATGGTATAATCATAATACATGACTGTTTAATTCAGAAGATAGGGAGGTTAAAAAATAATGAATAATAATAGAATTGATATAGAAACAGACAACAATGATGCTGTTATAAAAGTTATTGGTGTTGGTGGCGGTGGAAACAATGCTGTTAACAGAATGATAAGAGAAGAAGTAAAAGGAGTAGATTTTATTTCTATAAATACAGATAAGCAAGCACTATTATCGTCTATGGCAGAAAACCAAATTCAAATCGGAGAAAAGTTAACTAGAGGATTAGGTGCGGGAGCTAAGCCAGAAGTAGGAAAAAAAGCTGCTGAAGAAAGTAGAGAACAAATAGTAGGATTACTTGACGGAACAGATATGGTATTTGTTACTGCAGGTATGGGTGGAGGAACTGGAACAGGTGCTGCACCAATAGTTGCAAAATTAGCTAAGGAAATGGGGATACTTACTGTAGGTGTTGTAACGAAGCCTTTTGGATTTGAAGGTAAAATAAGAATGAAAAATGCTGAAGAAGGTATAAAAGATTTAAAAGCTAATGTGGATACGTTAATAACAATACCTAACGATAGACTTTTACAAATAGTACAAAAGAATACATCAATGGTGGATGCATTCTCTATAGCAGATAATGTATTGAAGCAAGGTATACAATCTATATCTGACTTAATAAAAATGCCAGGACTTATAAACTTAGACTTTGCCGATGTTACTTCTATAATGAAGGACAAAGGGTTAGCTCACATGGGTATAGGTACTGCTAGTGGAGAAAATAGAGCTATAGAAGCTGCTAAAGAAGCTATTCAATCTCCATTATTAGAAACTTCTATAAAAGGAGCTAAAGGAGTATTACTTAATGTTGCTGGTGGAGCTAATTTAACATTATTTGAAGCTAATGCAGCATCAAGTTTAGTTACAGAATCATGTGATCCAGAAGCAAATATAATATTTGGTACATCTATAAGAGAAGATTTAGGAGAAGATATTACTATAACTGTAATAGCAACAGGATTTGAAACTAATCCATCTCAAGGATTTGAGGATTCATTTAAAAATAGAGGTACTAATAGACCTTCGGAAATAGCAACTAAGAAAGCTAATGTAGAAGAAGTTGTTGTAACAAAAGAAGAAAAAGTAGAGGAAAAAGTGGAAGCTAAAAAGCCAGATCATGATATAGATGATGATTTACCACCAATTCCAGTTTTCTTGAGAAGAAATAGAAAATAATTTATATACATAGTCAAATAAGAAGCTTAAGCTTCTTATTTTTTTGTTATAATATTTATTCATGTTGCATATTATTAATTATAAAGAAAGTTATTAATTATAACAAATTATGAACAATATATGTTTTTTTATACTAATTAAAAAGAAGTAAAATATTATTTAAAAAAGGAAAAAGAAGAATTTTTCCTTTTTTTGTGTTTTTTTATATTAAAGTAATTGAGTTTCGACTGTTAAAAGTGACATATTATTTTTTTATACTAGCTTATAATATAAACATAAAAAGGGGGAGTAATTAATGTATTTAGATCTTTACATTATTGAAAACCTATTAATAAATTATATTATTATAAGTTGTACTTCTATACTTACAAAAAATACAAATTCTTATAAAAAAAAAATAATAGGAGCAATAGTTGGAACTATTTATTGTGTGATTTATTTACTTCCAAGGTTTTATTTATTATATACATTACCCTCAAAAGTAATATTTATTGTAATTATAGGATTAATATCATTTGTTTATAAAGATAAAAATGAATTTATAAGAATACTTACCATATTTTTTTTAGTGAATTTTTTTATCTGTGGAAGTACATATTTTATAATTTATTTTACAGGTATAGAACATATAAAAATCTCATTTATAATAGTTTCTGTATATATTAGTTGTCTTATACTAAAGAAAATATATTCGGATATTACGTTCATCAATCATATTAAAGAATTTACTAAAGAAGTGACAATTTCGCTTCTTGGAGAAGAATTTAAGTGTATTGCATTTTTAGATAGTGGAAACTTACTAAAAGATCCTTTAAGTAAAAGTGATGTAATTATGGTGAATTCTTCTTTATTAGAAAAGTATCTGCCTGAAAATTATAATTATGAATATGTTGATGTACTCTTAGTAGAGGAAATGATCAATAATTTAAGTGAAGATATATCATCTAGGATAAGGCTAATTCCTTATAATCATGCTACTAGTAATAAGACTAGTATGATACTGGGATTTAAAGCCGACTATTTACAAATCGATAATAAAAAGATAGGAAACATTGTACTTGGTATATCTAATTTTAAAGACGACAATTATAATGTCATATTAAATCCAAGTATACTTTCTTAGATCTAAAAACGGGGGAGGGTTATAATTGAAATTAACATTAATGAAAATGAAGTTGAAAATAAACTCTTGGGTAGTAAAGATAGGATCTAAATTAGGTATAATTAAACCTAATGGCATGTATTACATGGGCGGTGTAAATATACTGCCTCCACCTTTAAAGCCAGATGAGGAAAGATTGTTAATTGATAGACTTGAAAAGGATGATGATGTAAAAACTATTTTAATAGAAAGAAATCTTCGATTAGTAGTGTATATTTCTAGAAAGTTTGAAAATACAGGTATAGATGTTGAAGATTTAATATCAATAGGAACCATTGGACTTATAAAGGCCGTTAATACATTTAAATCCAATAAAAATATTAAATTAGCAACTTATGCATCTAGATGTATAGAAAATGAAATATTAATGTACCTTAGAAAAAATAATAAAAAAAAGGCAGAAGTTTCATTCGATGAACCTCTAAATACTGATTTAGATGGTAATGAATTGTTACTATCAGATGTATTGGGCACAGAAAATGATGAAATATATAAAATTATTGAAGAGGAAATAGATAAAAATTTATTATTTATGGCTTTGGATAAATTATCAGATAGAGAAAAGCAAATTATGGAATTAAGATTTGGTTTAAGTACAAGAGGAAATGAAAAAACACAAAAGGAAGTAGCTAATATCCTTGGTATATCTCAATCTTATATTTCTAGACTTGAAAAGAAAATTATTAGTAGGTTAAAAAAGGAAATGAAAAAGTTTGTATAAATTAAATAAAATCTCGATAAAAGTATAAAAATATATGATATGTAAATAATTTCATATAAAGAATCTTTTAAGAGAGGACTGAAACTTATGCAAATTAATAAGGTTGAAATCTGTGGTGTAAATACATCAGAATTGCCAGTTCTTAAAAATGCTCAAATGATGGACCTTCTAGTTAAAATTAAGGCAGGCGATGAAGAAGCTAGACAACAGTTTGTTAGGGGTAATTTAAGACTAGTTCTAAGTATCATTCAAAAGTTTAACAATAGAGGAGAAAATATTGACGACTTATTTCAAATTGGTTGTATCGGTCTTATAAAAGCTATAGATAATTTTGATTTAAGTCAAAATGTTAGGTTTTCAACTTATGCGGTTCCAATGATAATAGGTGAAATAAGAAGATATTTAAGAGATAATAATCCTATAAGAGTTAGTAGATCATTAAAAGACATTGCTTATAAAGCTCTTCAAGTTAGAGAAAAATTAATCAGAAGCAATTCAAAGGAACCAACAGTTTCAGAGATAGCAAAGGAGTTAGAATTAGATGTGGAATCTGTTGTTATGGCACTAGATGCTATACAAGATCCTATATCTTTATTTGATCCTGTGTACCAAGATAATGGAGATGCCATATTTGTAATGGATCAAGTTCAGGATAAAAAAGATACTGATGAGCACTGGCTTCAAGAAATAGCATTAAAAGAAGCAATAAAAAAACTTAATAACAGAGAAAAACTTGTATTGGATTTGAGATTTTATAAAGGTCGTACTCAAATTGAAGTAGCAGATGAAATAGGAATATCTCAAGCACAAGTTTCAAGAATTGAAAAAAATGCACTGAAAAATATGAGAAAGTACATTTAATTATGATTAAATATTAAGAATAAATCCTTAGTAGAAGAATACTAAGGATTTTTTTGCATAAAAATTATTAAGAGAGAAATATATTTTTTTTGTATTTTTAAGGAGGATGTTATAATATGATAAGAGTATCTGATATAATGGATAAAGAAATTATCAATGTAAAAAATGGAAAGAAAATGGGTTTTATTACAGACATAGACATAGATGTTAATGAAGGCAAAGTTGTATCTTTTTCAACTACAGGAGAAAGTAGTGGGGGATTTTTTTCTAGAGGAATGGATGTAGATGTGATATTTTGGAATGATATATTAAAAATAGGATGTGACACAATAATAGTAAATATAGGCTCAGAAAGAAAATTAGACATTGATGAAATAAAAATTTAAACTAACTTAACTAAGGAGGAATATTATGCAATGTCCTTATTGTAACTATAAGGAGTCTAAAGTTGTAGACTCAAGACATACAGATAGCAATTCTATTAGAAGAAGAAGAGAGTGTGAATCTTGTAAAAAAAGATACACAACTTACGAAACTATTGAAACAACACCTGTTATGGTGGTAAAAAAAGATAATACAAGAGAGTATTTTGATAGAGAAAAAATAAAAAATGGTCTAATAAAATCTTGTGAAAAGAGACCAGTTTCAATTGATCAAATTGAATGTGTAGTATCTTATATAGAAAATGAAATAAATAAAAATTATATGACTGAGATAGAAACAAAAATAATTGGTGAAATGATTATGGACAAACTAAAAGATATAGATGAAGTATCTTATGTTAGATTTGCATCTGTTTATAGACAATTTAAAGATATAAATACTTTTGTAAATGAATTAAAAACAATATTAATGGAGAAGGATAAATAAAATGAAAAACTACATAACTGTAGATAGAATAGAAAAAGAATTAGATTTTGTGAATTTAGTTATAACAACAACTAATATAGATGCAAAAAACGAAGATGATTTATTTAAGACATTTACACGAGAAGAATTTAATTTAATTAATTTAACAAGGAATTCTCAAATTCATTCTAGTATTGTTAATAAAATTGATGAAAATAATATAGGTCAGAGGATAGATGGAGATGCTTTAATTACTAATATTCCTCAAATTCCATTATTAATATTAACAGCAGATTGCGTGCCTATTATAATTATTGATCCGGTTAATAAAGCCGTAGGGGTAGCTCATGCAGGGTGGAGAGGTACTTATGATAATATAAGTGAAAAAACTTTAGAAAAAATGACAAACAATTATAATTCTAACCCAAAAGATTTAATATGTGTAATAGGACCATCTATAGGTCCATGCTGTTATGAGGTTTCAAAAGATTTAGTTGAAAGATTTAACACAAATTTAGCAAATCATGCAGGAAAATTCGATATAATAAAAGATAATAAATATTATTTGGATTTATGGAAAATTAACGAACTTATGTTAAAGGATTGTAAAGTTAAAGAAGAAAATATAATAAATCTTCAAATATGTACTAATTGTAATCATGATAAATTCTATTCTTATAGAAAGCATGATAAAACATCAAAGAGAATAGGAACGATGATTCAAATTAGATAGGGAGGAATAATAATGAGTACTAAGATCCTTGTGATTGATGATGAAGAGCATATAGTAGAACTACTACAATTTAATTTAGAAACATCAGATTATATTGTAGACTATTCTTATGATGGATTTGATGGTTTTTTAAAAGCAAAGGAAAATAAACCAGACTTAATACTACTTGATTGGATGTTACCAAATATAAGTGGTATAGACGTATTGAAGAAAATAAGGGGAGATAAGGATCTTAAGAACATACCTGTTATTATGCTTACAGCTAAAAATATGGAAAGTGATAAAGTTGAAGGCTTAGTAGGTGGTGCAGATGATTATATAACAAAACCTTTCAGTATTAAAGAATTATTAGCTAGAATAAGCTCTGTTTTAAGAAGATATAATATGAATTCGCCAAGAGAAGAAGAAATATTAACAGTAAAAGATATAAAACTAGATTTAATAAAACATGAAGCAACTAAAAATGGAGAAAAACTAGATTTAACTCTTAAGGAATTTGATTTATTAAAAATTTTACTTCAAAACAAAGGGAAAGTTTTATCTAGAAACTTTTTATTAGATAAAATTTGGGGATATGAGTTTTATGGTGAAACTAGGACAGTAGATGTTCATATTAGATATTTAAGAAAAAAAATAGAAAGTTCAGATAGTAATGAAAAATATATTGAAACTATTAGAGGAATAGGATATAAAATAGAGTAAGAAATGGAGAATATATATGGAACCTGTTAGCAGTTTTTACTTTTTTATTATGTTACTAGCTTGTAGCGTGGCTATACTTCTATATAGATACACTATAACGATAAGAAGATTTTTAAAAAGTTTCATTAAATTATCAAAGAAAGTAAGTAATAAAGAATTTCATTCAAGATTACAAACATCAGCTAGAGGGGAATTAGGAGAGCTTGCTAGGAACTTCAATTTTATGATGGAAACAATGGAAAATACACTTGAAGAAGTTGAGTATAAGCATCTTCAACTTACCTCAGTGCTTAAAAGTATTTCACATGGAATTATAGTTATTGATATTGATGGTAATATTATTTTGATTAATGATGAAGCTCGTAAAATGATAAAAAGTAAATGTAATAGAAAAGAAGACGGGAAAAATCTAAAACAAGTAATTAAGATAGATGACATTTTAAGAGGTATAGAACGATATATTGGAAGCAAAGAAAATCATAGTAATAATGTGACCTTAGATGATGAAACTGTTTATAGAATAAAAATTGATCCTGTATATCTGCAAAACTCTAAAAATGCTATTATAGGTTCTATAATTAATATAGAAGATATAACAGAAATTGTAAAATTAGAAAATATGCGTAGAGATTTTGTGGCTAATGTAAGTCACGAACTAAAAACACCTTTAACATCAATAAATGGATTTGTAGAAACCTTAATAATGAATGAAGAGTTACCCGTAAATAAAAGAAATAGGTTTTTAGCTATAATCCAGAAAGAATCAGATAGACTAAAAAGATTAATAGAAGATATACTTTTATTATCATCAATAGAAAGCAAAAATAATTTAGTAATGGAAAATATAATACTTTATGATGTATTTAAAGAAGTATATGAGATGATAAATTATATAGCTAATTCAAAAAAAATTGATTTGCAATATAATTTTGAAGATAAAGAAATAGTAGTCCAAGCTTATGGAGATTACCTGAAACAGTTACTTCTTAATTTGATAGATAATGCTATAAAATATACTCCAGAAGGAGGGAAAGTAACTGTAAATCAATTTACAAAAAATGATGAAATAGTAATAGAAGTTATAGATAACGGAGTAGGTATTCCAAAAGAAGACCAAAGCAAAATATTCCAAAGATTTTATAGAGTAGATAAGGCTAGAAGTAGGTCTGTAGGAGGTACAGGTTTAGGTCTTGCCATAACAAAACATATTGTTCATTCTCTAAAGGGTAGCATTGGTGTAGAAAGCGAACTTGGAGAGGGTAGCAGATTCATAATAAAATTACCAAAAAAAATTTCCTAGATTAGTAGGAAATTTTTTTTATTTTTTGCACAAACTAAATTTATAGATTTTTAGAAAGTAACTTTAAATTTATTCTAAAAGTATTAAATTATTAGGAGGATTTAGTTTTATGAATGATAGTCAAATAAATGATGCTCTATTTAGACATGCTTTTATTACAGCTATGGTAATAGGAACCTTATGTAGATTTTTCGTACTAAGAGTTAAAGATAAACAATACCCATCAAGACCACAAGATTATGTAGAACAAATAATAGTGGCAGCGTTGGCAGCATCTCTTGGTTCTGTAGCTTTACCTGCATTAATAGACAAAGAGTTTTCAGCGTTAACTTTTTTAGCAGTAGGTATACAGCAGTTTCAGAGTTTATCACAACAAGAACAGATTACTTTAGAAAATATTGAAAATGATGACTTAATAGACAAAGGACAGCCATATATTGATGAAATTGCATCTACTTATGAAGCAAGAAGTTATGTTAGCTTGTTTTCGGCTTTGATAGCTTCTTTGATATACATATTTATTTCAAGAATATATGATGATAGTGTATTAATTTGTACTATTACTTCGACTATAGGAGGAATAATAGTAGCTCTTATATTTAGGAAAATTTTAAGAAGACAAAGTGTTAATGATTTAGCAGATGTATATCTAGGAAAAATAACATTTGATGGACCTCTTTTGAAAGTTAATGATGTGATTATGGGAAATATCGGACTTAAAGATAGCAGAAAAAAATATTTAGAAAAGGGAGTTGCCATAGAAATAGTGCCTAAGGATATGGACAGCTTTGGAACAATAAATGACATTGGCCAACAAAAGGCTATAATACATAATATTTACATTCAGCTTGGTATGGACAAAGATATAGATGAAAGAGATTTACTAGCTATAGCTAAAACTAATCTAAAAAAGAAATCAGTTGTAATGGTTATGATACCTTTATTGAAAGATGAAATAACTTTTATTAAAGCAGCTGGAAGCACTCCTATTATAGGTACATCAAAAGGTAAACAAAGTGCTTATAAGAAAAAACCATTACTTTTTAAATAAAAGTGATTAAAAGAGGTGAGTAAATGGACAAAATATTTTTTATAGGGTTAACAATAGGCGTTATTTCAAGATTAATAATGTTAAATCTTGATGATAAACAATACCCAACCCAACCTAATATATTAACGACACAAATAGTATTAGCTTTTGTGGCATCTTCACTAGGAGCATTATTAATTCCAGCTTTGATAAATAGATCTTATACATCAATTACATTTTTATCCTTAGCAGCAGAACAATTTAGACAAGTAAGAAGTAGTAGAAGACATTCTTTACAAGATTTGGAACCTACTCAGTTAGTTCCTAGAGGAAATTCATTTATTGAAGAAATAGCTAGAACTTATGAAATGAGAAATTATATGTGTATTGTAACGTCATTTATAACAGTTGCATGTTTCTATGGACTAAGCAATGAAACTAATATTAGTGATAATTCAGCTACAATAATAAGCACTATAATTGGTCTATCAATAGCTTTTCTTCTTAAAAAAGCATTATCAAGACAATGTATAGCTAATATAGCAGAAGTATCTATTGTAGATATTAGTTTTGTTAATGGGACTTTATTAAAAGTTGGCAACTTAAAGGGGATAACAAATGTTGGTTTAAAAAGAGATAGAGAGAGGTATTTAAAAGATGGTATAGGAATTGAAATAAGACCTAAAAATAATAGCTATGCTAATGCAGGTATTTTAAATTATCCTGGTCAAAGACAGGCAATATGCTATAATTTATATTCAAGACTTGGAGTTCTTAAAGAAAATGATGAGCCTGCCTTTACTCCTATACCAAGAAAAGATCCAGCTAGTCAAGCTATTTATATAGCGTTTATACCAATGGAAAGAGATGAAAGAAAAGTAATAGAGGCAGTTAAATCTTGCCCAATACTTGATAGTGCTAGAGGTAAAAACTTAGCATTAAAAAATCTGAAAATTGAAGGAAAGGAAATTAAATAGATGGGAAATGATATAGGTATCAATTCATATACCTTGGCGGTAATAACTACAGATAAAAATATGAGTATATCAGGAGGATGTCCTCTATTTTATGCAAGTGATGATGATGACATGCAAAATAAAGCTTTATTAGTTGCAAAATGTGTGGATGGTATGGTTCATCAAATAACTGAGGAAATTCTTATAGTAGTAAGACATTAAGGTACCTTAGGGGTACCTTTTGTTAATTTATAAGATGGGAGTGTAGATACAAGTTGACTAATTTTTTTAAATCATGTATGATTAAATGATGTATTTACATCTAAAATTAGATAATACATTTATGTGGAAAAGTGGTGATATGCAAAATGGAAGTAAACGTAAAAAATATTAATAATATAGTAAGTAAAGTTTATAAGGATAGTATTGCAGATGAAATAGGTATTGAAGTTGGTGATATACTTCTATCTGTAAATAAAGAAAGAGTTGAAGATATAATTCAGTATAGATTTTTAATAAGTGAAGAATATATTGAGCTAGAAATTCAAAAACAAAAAAATGGAAAGATATATTTATACGAAATTGAAAAAGATTATGATGAAGAACTAGGCATAGAATTTACTAATCCTATAATAGATAAAGCTAAAAGTTGCAGAAATAAATGTGTATTTTGCTTTATAGACCAATTACCAGAAGGTATGAGAGAAACACTTTATTTTAAAGATGATGATTCAAGACTATCTTTCTTACAAGGAAATTTCGTTACTTTAACTAATATGAGTGAGGATGATATTAATAATATAATAAGATATAGAATTAGTCCAATAAATATTTCTGTACATACTACAAATCCTGAATTAAGAAGAAAAATGATAAACAATAAATTTGCAGGAAAGCTAATAGATATAATGAGAAGACTTGCAGACGCAGGTATTGAAATGAATGCTCAAATTGTATTATGTCCAGGATATAATGATAAAGAAGAGTTAGAAAGAACATTGGAAGATTTATCAAGCTTACATCCTTATGTGAAAAGTGCAGCTATTGTTCCAGTTGGAATTACTAGATATAGAGATAATCTTGCTAGACTTGATATTTTTGATGAAAAAAGTGCAGGAGATGCTATTGATCAAATTCATAAATTACAAGAAAAATATTTGTATAAATTAAATACTAGATTTGCATTTTTATCAGATGAGTTTTATATTCTTGCAAAAAGGCCATTATTAAAATATGGTGAATATGAGGGATTTGACCAATTTGAAGATGGTGTTGGAATGATAACAAAAATGGGAACGGAAATTGTGCAATATTTAGATACAATTTCTGATATTAAATTGTGTAAAACAAAAAAAGTATCCATTGCAACAGGAAAATCTGCTCATGAATTTATGTGCCGTATGGCTAATAAAATAATGGAGAAATTTAAAAATATAGAAATTAATGTATATAAAATTAAAAATAATTTCTTTGGAGAAACAATAACAGTTAGCGGACTTTTAACGGCTACTGATTTAATCGATCAATTGAAAAATGAAGACTTAGGTGAAGCATTGTATATTACTAGGTCTATGATGAAAGCTGATGAAGAAATTTTCTTAGACAATATAACTTTAAAAGAATTAGAAGAAAAATTAAATTTAGAAGTAGTACCATGTGAAAATGAAGGTACTGATGTAGTAGACAAGATAACTAAATAGGAAGGAGAATAAATATGGATAATAGACCCATAGTTGCAGTAGTAGGTAGACCAAATGTTGGAAAATCTACGTTATTTAATAAATTAGCAGGAAAAAGAATATCAATAGTAGAGGACACACCAGGTGTTACTAGAGATAGAATATTTACAGAAGTAGAGTGGTTAAACAAGTACTTCACATTAATAGACACAGGAGGAATTGAGCCTGAAAATGACGATATAATACTAACTCAAATGAGAAATCAAGCAATGCTTGCTATGGATATGGCTCATGTAATAGTGTTTGTTGTTGATGGAAAAAGTGGAATAACTTCTGCAGACAGAGAAGTAGGATTAATGCTAAGAAAGACAAATAAACCAGTTATTTTAGCTGTAAATAAAATAGATAATATAAACTTAGAAGACAATATATATGACTTCTACGAATTAGGACTGGGACAGCCACATCCAATATCAAGTGCCAATGCTATGGGGCTTGGAGATTTATTAGATGAAATAGTTGAAAACTTCCCAGAAGGATTAAATACTGAGTATAACGAAGATATAATAAGAGTTGCTATAACTGGTAAACCTAATGCAGGTAAATCATCTATCCTTAACAAAATATTAGGAGAAGATAGAGTTATAGTAAGTCCAATTGCAGGAACAACAAGAGATGCAGTTGACACATATTTTGAAAAAGGTGATCAACAGTATTTATTAATAGATACAGCTGGTATAAGAAGAAAAAGTAAGGTATATGAAAGAGTTGAAAAATTCTCAGTACTTAGAGCTATGTCTGCAGTGTCTAGAGCTGATGTAGTGTTAATAGTTATAGATGCTACAGAAGGTGTTACAGAGCAAGATACAAAGGTTGCAGGTATTGCTCATGATGAAGGTAAAGCTTGCATATTTGTAGTAAACAAATGGGATTTAGTAGAAAAAGACAATAAGACACTTGGAAACTATACAAATGAGATAAGAGATATGTTCCCATTCATGAAATATGCTCCAATATTATTTGTATCAGCACTAACTAACCAAAGAATGAGCAAGATACTAGATACAGTAGATAAAGTAGCGGCAGAACACTCTAAGCGTGTAAGTACTTCTCAATTAAACGATGTAATTGGTGAAGCTGTAATGCTTAATCAACCACCATCAGATAAAGGTAAGAGGCTTAAAATATACTATGGTGCTCAAACGGGAACTAAGCCACCAAAGATTACTTTATATATAAACAGTAAAGATTTAACTCACTTCTCATACCAAAGATACTTAGAAAATAAAATAAGAGAAAACTTTGGATTTGAAGGAACATCAATGCAATTTGAATATAGGGAAAAGGATAGAAAAAGGTAGAAACTTTAGGAGGTTAATATGTTAATTTATTTAAGTATAATTATAATTGCCTACCTTCTTGGGAATATATCAACTTCATATATAGTAGCAAAGAGAATTGCTGGAGTTGATATAAGAACTCAGGGTTCTGGTAATGCGGGCTCTACAAATGTACTTAGAACATTAGGTAAAAAAGCAGGAGCATTAACTTTTGTTGGAGATGTTTTGAAAGGGTTAATAGCAGTATTAATAGCAAAGTTAATAGCTTATGGCGTTAATATAGACCAAAGCATTTGTGCTTATTTAGCAGTTGTTGCTGTTGTACTTGGTCACAATTACCCTGTCTTTCTTGGATTCAAAGGTGGTAAAGGTGTTGCAACTTCTTTAGGATCTATGCTAGGAATGAACCCTCTAGTTGCGCTAATATGTTTAGGATTTTTTATAATAATAGTAGCTATAACTAAGTATGTTTCTTTAGGCTCTATACTAGGTATTGGTTTATCTCTTATAATCATGCTTATAAATCATAATACTGAAGGTATTTTAGTTACATTGTTTTTAACCATATCAGTAGCAATAACCCATAAAGAAAATATTAAACGATTACTAAATGGTACAGAAAGAAAAATAGGACAAAAGAAAAATTAAATTACTATACTAGGTGGTGTTTATTATGAAGAAGATGTGTGTTATAGGTGCTGGAAGCTGGGGTAGTGCACTAGCTCTTAGCTTACATAAAAATAATTATAAAGTTTTCATGTGGACGAGAGATAATGATCAAGTTAAAGAAATAAATGACACTAGAAAAAATAGTAAGTTTTTACCGGATGTTGTTTTCCCAGAAGACTTAATAGTTTCTAATGATTTAGAGGAAGTTATAAAAGATAGTGAAATTGTAGTACTTGCAGTTCCATCTCAAGCAGTAAGAAGCGTGTGTAATCAAATTAAATCTTTCATTAAGAATGAGCAAATTTTAGTTGATGTGGCAAAAGGTTTAGAAAAAGGAAGTGGACTTAGACTTTCAGATGTGGTGAAAGAAGAGTTACCTAATAATCCTTATGTAACATTATCGGGACCTTCACATGCAGAGGAAGTTTCTAAATATATGCCAACCACTTTAGTTGCAGCTTGTGAAGAAATAAAATATGCTCAGGAAGTACAAGATGCTTTTATGAGCCCATCTCTTAGAGTTTATACTAATCCTGATATAATAGGGGTAGAACTTGGTGGAGCATTAAAAAATATTATAGCTTTTGGTGCAGGAATGTGTGATGGTTTAGGTTATGGAGATAACACAAAGGCAGCTTTAATGACAAGAGGAATTGCAGAAATCGGAAGACTTGGAGTTGCTATGGGAGCTAACGTGAATACTTTTACGGGACTTGCAGGTATAGGTGATTTAATTGTTACTTGTACAAGTATGTATAGTAGAAATAGAAGAGCTGGTATACTTATGGGTCAAGGTAAATCTTTAGAAGAAACATTAGATGAAGTTCAAATGGTAGTCGAAGGAATAACTGCCACAGAAGTAGCATATAAAGTTTCTAGAGATTTAAATATTGATATGCCAATAACAGAAGCTATATATTCAGTTTTGTATGAAGGTGCTAATCCTAATGAAGCTGTTCTAGAACTAATGACTAGATCAAAGAAGCATGAAATGGAAGAAGTAGTTAATAACGGCTTATTCAAATAATAGATATTTATTAAATAAGGTATAAATATATATGTAATAAAAAATTCCCTCCTGAAATATAATTAACTAAGAAATTATATGCAGGAGGGAATTATTATGAACAATATATATGAAGACATTGCTAAAAGAACTCAAGGCGACATATATATAGGTGTTGTTGGACCTGTTAGAACAGGAAAATCAACGTTTATTAGAAGATTTATGGAAACCCTTGTGTTACCTAACATAGAAAATGACTTCAAAAGAGAAAGAACTAAAGATGAAATACCTCAAAGTGGTTCAGGTAAAACCATAATGACAGTTGAGCCTAAATTTGTTCCAGCTGATGGCGTTGAAATAAAAATTAAAGACACTGTATCTCTAAAAGTCAGAATGGTGGACTGCGTAGGATACATAGTTGATGGGGCTTTAGGTCATGAAGAAGACGGAAAGCAAAGACTAGTATCTACACCATGGTCAAAAGAAGCTATGACTTTTGAAAAAGCTGCAGAAATAGGAACAAAAAAAGTTATCAAAGATCACTCTACAATTGGAATTGTAATAGTTACAGATGGATCTGTTACAGGCATTGATAGAAGTAGCTATATAATTCCAGAAGAAAGAGTCATAAAAGAATTAAAAGCATTAAAGAAACCATTTGCAGTAGTATTAAATACTAAATATCCAGATAGTGAAGAAACAGGATTTTTAAGACATGACTTAGAAGAAAAATATGCTGTTCCTGTAATACCTATGGATGTGGACCAAATGGATGAAAATGATATAGAGGAAGTTATGGAAACAGTTTTATATGATTTCCCATTAGCTGAAATTAGAATTAATTTACCAGATTGGGTAGAAGGATTACCTAATAATCACTGGATTAAGAATAATATTATTAATACTTTAAAGCAATCTATAGCATCTATTGATAAAATAAGAGATATAGATTCTGTAGTACATGGATTTAATGAATTACCTTTCTTAGAAGATTGTGAAGTAGATGATGTAAGTCTTGGTGAAGGAGTAATAAATATTGATGTATGTACAAAGCAAGAATTGTTCTATGAAATATTAGAAGAACAAAGTGGATTTAAAATTGAAGGAGACTGTCAATTACTTAATTTAATTACAAAATTATCAAAGGTTAAAGTTGAGTATGATAAGATAGAAAGTGCTTTGTGTGATGCAAAAACTTTAGGATATGGAGTTGTTGCACCATCTCTTGATGAACTTAGCTTAGAAGAACCAGAAATTATAAAACAAGGAAAACAATATGGAATTAAATTAAAAGCAAATGCACCTTCTCTTCATATAATAAAAGCAGATATTTCAACGGAAGTATCTCCTATAGTTGGAAATCAAAATCAAGGAGAAGAAATGATCAAATATTTACTTGAAGAGTTTGAACAAAATCCAGCTGAAATTTGGGAATCAAATATGTTTGGTAAATCATTAAATGATTTGGTAAAAGAGCAATTACAAAGTAAATTGTATACTATGCCTGAAGAAATAAGATGTAAAATTCAAAAAACTTTACAGAAAATTATTAATGAAGGTAGTAGTAATATAATAACTATTTTGCTATAAAAATAATTTTGATACAAAAATTCAATATTGAAATAATAAAAAAGAGCTAAATTTTGAATATAATAAATTTAGCTCTTTTTTATAAAATATAATAATTTTATATGTTTTTTAATTTTTATTATAATTTGGAATATATAGTTAAATCAGAATAGTTATACTGGGAAAATGATTCAGAAAATTTTGAGAAAAATGAAAATAAAAAGAGGAAATTTGGAGTAAACCTAGAATTAATTTAAATATGAGTATTAAGGTATGTGTTTTTAGCATTCTTTTTAGTTATAAAATGAAGTGTTAAAAATATAATTTAATAAATATATCTTTTACTCGCAGGTATATTAATTTTTTTAGGGACAAATTTTATTATTAGGAGGGGTTTTATGGAAAACATAGTTAATGCGGTCAATAACATCGTATGGAGTAATGCACTAGTTTACTTATGTCTAGGTGCTGGGATTTATTTTTCTCTTAGAACTAGATTCTCTCAAATTAGAAATCTCAAAGAAATGGTACATTTATTATTCGCAGGTGAAAAATCTGAACAAGGTATTTCATCATTCCAAGGTTTCTGTACTGCACTAGCGGGACGTATAGGAACGGGTAATATAGCAGGTGTTGCTACAGCTATTGCTTGGGGTGGTCCAGGAGCATTATTTTGGATGTGGGCAATAGCATTCCTAGGAGCAGGTTCAGCATTTGCTGAATCTACATTAGGCCAGCTATATAAAGAAGAGCATGAAGGTCAATACTGTGGTGGTCCAGCTTACTACATAGAAAAAGGCTTTGGTAAAAAAGGTTGGTCTAAAGCTTACGGTATGGTATTTGCTATAGTTACAGTTATAGCTATAGGTATATTATTACCGGGAGTTCAATCTAACTCAATAGCTGCTGCTGTAAATAATGCATTTGGTATTAATGTTACAATAACAGGTATTGCATTAGTTATATTAGTTGGAATAGTTATATTTGGTGGAATTAAAAGAATAGGTTCTGCTGCAGAATTTATAGTTCCTTTCATGGGTGGAGCATATATATTAATGGCTTTAATTATAATAATAGTTAATATAGGTCATTTACCAGAAGTTATAGCTACAATATTCAAATCAGCATTTGGTGCTGAACAAACTTTTGCAGGTATATTAGGTTCTACTATAGCTTGGGGTGTAAAACGTGGAGTTTACTCAAATGAAGCTGGTCAAGGTACTGGACCACAAGCTTCTTCAGCTGCTGAAGTATCTCACCCTGCAAAACAAGGTTTTGTTCAGGCTTTCTCAGTATATGTTGATACATTATTCGTTTGCTCTGCAACTGGATTTATGATATTAATAACTGATAACTATACTACTTTCAATGGTGATGGTACAGTATTATATAATGCAGGTACTCAATATACAGTTGATCAAATAGGACCTGCTTATACTCAAGGTGCTGTTAACACATTAATAAATGGATTTGGTGCAGCATTTGTTGCCATAGCATTATTCTTCTTTGCATTTACTACATTAATGGCTTACTATTATATAGCTGAAGTTAATTTAAACTATATAGTTAAAAGGGTAACTGGTAAAGGTAATATAATGGCTACTCATGCTTTAAAATTAGTATTACTTGGTATGACATTCTTTGGTTGTGTTAAGTCTGCAGGACTTGCATGGACAATGGGTGATATAGGTGTTGGTCTTATGGCATGGTTAAATTTAGTAGCAATACTATTACTTTCAAATATAGTAATGAAGTGTTTCAAAGACTACGAATCTCAGATGAAGTCTGGGAAATCTAGTGATGAAATCACATTTGATCCAGTACCTCTGGGAATTAAAAATGCTGATTTCTGGGAAGGTAGAAGTCAGCAAAATGTTGACTAATATGAATTGAATTTTATTAATTATTAATGTAAATAATTAATAAAAAGATGGTTCTTTATTTATAAAGAACCATTTTTTTTATATTTTTTAGAATAATATGTGAAAAAATTAATATTATTGGTTATAATCTTATATATGATAAAGTAATAATATTGAAATTCATTATAATAGAAGTTAAATTATTTGACAATATAATTTATAATGCTTAAAATATAGTTAAAATGGATTGATTATACTTTATGTTTTTATATTTCTTAGGGAATATACATAATTCAATTTGTACATAAAATGTAGGAGGAAAGAAAATGTTAGATATCAAAAGGATAAGAGAAAATCTAGAAGATATTAAAAAATCTATGGACAGAAGAGGGGAAAAAGAATTTGACCTTGATGCTGTTGTAGAACTTGATGATCAAAGAAGAGAATTATTAAAAGAAGTTGAGGTTTTAAAAAGTGAAATGAACGTTGAACAAAAGAAAATACCTCAACTAATGAAAGAAGGGAAAAAAGAGGAAGCTGAAGCGGAAAAAGTTAAGCTTAAAGAATTATCTGAAAACATAAAAGCTTTAGATGAAAAAGTTAAAAAAGTTCAAGATGAATTACAATATAGATTACTTAGAATACCAAATGTTCCGAATGCAAACGTTCCACAAGGTGATACTGATGAAGATAATGTAGAAGTTAGAAAATGGGGAGAACCGAGAAAATTTGATTTTGATTTCAAAGCTCACTGGGATATAGGTACTGATTTAGAAATTTTAGATTTTGAAACTGGTGCTAAAATAACTGGTTCAAGATTTACATTATATAGAGATAAAGGTGCAAGATTAGAAAGATCTGTAGCCAATTTCTTCTTAAATACAAATACAGAAGAACAAGGATATACTGAGTTTATACCACCATTTATGGCTAACACAAACTCATTTATAGGAACTGGACAACTTCCAAAATTCGGAGAAGATATGTTCAAAGTTGAAGGTACTGATTACTACTTAATACCAACTTCAGAAGTACCATTAACAAACATAGTTGCAAATGAAATATTATCATATGATGAGTTACCTTTAAATTATACTGCTTATACTCCATGCTTTAGATCAGAAGCAGGCTCTGCAGGTAGAGATACTAGAGGTCTTGTTAGACAACATCAATTTAATAAAGTTGAAATGGTTAAAATAGTTGCGCCAGAAACTTCATATGATGAATTAGAAAAATTAACTGCTAATGCAGAATATTTATTACAAAAATTAAACATACCATATAGAGTTGTTAGAATATGTACAGGGGATTTAGGATTTACTGCTGCATATAAATATGACTTAGAAGTATGGATGCCATCATATAATAGATACGTTGAAATATCTTCTTGCTCAAACTGTGAAGATTTCCAAGCTAGAAGAGCTGGTATAAGATTTAAAAGAGATAAAAACTCTAAGGCTGAATATTGTCATACATTAAATGGTTCAGGGCTTGCTGTAGGTAGAACAGTTGCAGCTATACTTGAAAACTATCAACAAGCTGATGGATCAGTTGTAGTACCAGAAGTATTAAGACCATATATGGGTACTGATGTTATAAAATAATTTTAATTTAAATAACAAAAAAAGAGAGATTAATATCTCTCTTTTTTTGTTATTATTCACATTTAAATGTTTCGCATGATGAAAAATGCGAATTAATAAGAACGCTATTTGCAGTACAACGCGTGTCATCGTAATAAATACAATTACAAGCTTCGCAAACTATATTTTCTGGGGTTGTGTATCCACCTATTTCTATTGCACTAGTAAAAAAGCCAACACTATCAGCAAAATATGTTGAACAAGTAGTTTCGGATGTTTTTAATGCAGAATTACCTCTTACATTTATGTAACCAGCACGACAATATTCATCGCGATTATGAGCACAATTAGTTGCTTTGCAATATAATTTCTTTTCAGGCATATTATTTCCTCCTAATCAACAATTTATTATCTTATTTTTATCTAAAGAAAGTAAAGTATGTATAAAGATATATTATTTGGTTGGAAATATATCCCATTATGGTATGATAATAATAGTTACATTATTATAGAAAAATTTAATTTGAAAATTATTTATTTTATAAGGAGATATAAAGTGAAAGATAAAAAATATATTTGGTCAAAAATTGCTTTGTTTTTGGCTGCATTAATTTGGGGAAGCACATTTGTTGTAGTAAAAGATGCAACAGTGAGTATGAGCGCAAGTTTTATTTTAGCATTAAGATTTTCTGTAGGATCCTTAGCACTAATATTAATTTATTATAAAAAATTAAAGGTAATAGACAAAGGATATTTAAAGGGTGGTATAGTGATGGGAATAACTTTATTTATTAGCTTTTGGATGCAAGTATTTGGATTAACTTTAGATACAACTCCAGGGAAAAGTGCTTTTTTATCTGCTATATACTGTGTAATAGTACCGTTTTTATATTGGATAGTAATAAAAGAAAAGCCAGATAAATACAACTTCATTGCAGCTTTTGTATGTATAATGGGAATAGGATTAGTATCATTAAATGAAAACTTATATATAACAGGTGGAGATTTAGCTACTATATTATCTGGATTTTTTGCAGCAGCAAATATTATAGCTACATCCATTTACTGTAAAAGTAAAGATGCTTTAATATTAACCATAATACAATTGTCAGTTGTGGGAATATTATCATGGATAGTAGTTATAATTACAAAGGGATTTCCTGTAGAGTATAACAAAACAGCAGTATTTGGAGTAATATATCTTGGTATATTTGCAACAGCAATAGGTCTTCTTTTTCAGAGTATAGGAATTAAACATACAAATCCATCATCAGCAGCCTTAATATTAAGCTTGGAAGCTGTTTTTGGGGTTATATTTTCCATTATAGTTTATAATGAACAAATTACAACAAAACTTGCTATAGGATTTGTTTTTATATCTATTGCAGTTGTCATATCTGAGACAAAATTAAGTTTTTGCAAGAAAAAAGAAGAAATTTGTACTGAAGATAAGGATTAAAAAGTAAATCTATTTGCATATTAAGAAGGATTTAAATAATATTTAAAGAAATTATAAATTAATTACTTTTAAATAAGAATATTATTTAAATACTGGGGTGAATCCGTTGAAGAAGATAAAATATTCTAGACTTTTTATACTAGGAGTATTTATATACTTAATATTTAAAGGAGTAGGTTTACTAATAGGATTAAATACATCTGTACTAGTACTAAAAGATGATTTTTATACTATGAAAACTAAGGAAAAAGGTATTGTTATAAGAGATGAATATTTAATAAAAAGTGATACTAATGGAACGCTATCTTTATTAGTAAACAGTAATGAAAAAGTTCAAAAATCTCAAAATATAGCTACTGTATATAATAACAATATAGATGAAGCTATTAATGAAGAACTAGAAAATTTGAAAGAAGAAATAAAACATTTGGAAAGTGAAAATAATTCACTAAAAATAGGGATATTATCTGTAAAAAAAGAGGAGCTAAATATATTAGAAGAAAAAATCAAATCTAATTCTACTAACTACTATGCAAGTACATCTGGAATTATTTCTTACAAATATGACAACAATGAAAATAAATATAATAGTGAGTATTTATCCCATATCACTAAAGAAGATATAGATAATGCAAGTAATAACTATACATCAACTACAGCTAACCATAAAAAGATAAAACAAGGCACTATTATAGCAAGAGTGATAAATAATAACGAATGTTATATGGCGTTTATAAGAGAGGATAACAAGTTGTTTAATGAAGGTGATAGTGTTAAAATTGGAATTAAGGATAATGAAATAAATGGAGAAATATATAAAATATATAAAAAGGATAATTATTCTATTATAATAGCTAAATTTACACAACAAAATATTGGAATTTATGATACAAGAGTGGAAGAATTTGATATAATATATAAACAAATGGAAGCTTTAAGAATACCTAAAGAATCTTTAGTTAAAAAAGATAATAAAATAGGTTTATATGTTATAAATGAAGAAAATAATAAACCTGAATTTATAGAAATTAAAGGAATTTCTTTTGAAGACGATATTTATATATATGTGGACTTTAGAAGCAATGAAGCTAATGGAATAAATACGGTTAAATTACATGATAGAATCATTTTAAAACCTAATTTTATTAATAAAAGAATTGCAAAGATTAACTAGTAAAACAAATAAGAAGGTGGTAATTATGTCAATTAAAGATAATATAATATCCATTAAACAAAATATTGATGATATAAGAAAAGAAAGTAATAGACAAGAACAAGTAAATTTAATGGCGGTTACTAAAACTGTGGATGTAGATAAGGTTTTAGAAGCTATAGATGCAGGAATTACAGATATAGGTGAAAATAAACCTCAAGAGTTAGCTAGAAAATATGAAGTTATTGGTGATAAGGTTAGATATCATTTAATAGGTACTCTACAAACTAATAAGGTAAAGTATATAATTGATAAAGCTTATATGATTCACTCCTTAGACAGAATAGCTTTATGTGAAGAAATTCAAAAAAGAGCTGAAAAAATAGACAAGGTAATTAATTGTTTAGTTCAAGTTAATATATCAAAAGAAGAAAGTAAACATGGATTAGAGGAAGAGTTTGTAATAGATTTTATTAAAAATGTATCTACTAATTATAAAAATATACGTATTAAAGGTTTAATGACAATGGCTCCTTTTATAGATGATGAAGAAGAAATAAGAAAAGCATTTAAAGGTTTAAAGAATTTATCATTGAAAATTGAGGATTTAAACTTGTCAAATGTAGAAATGGATACTTTATCTATGGGAATGAGTCATGACTATAAAATAGCTATAGAAGAAGGGGCTACTATTATAAGAGTAGGAACTTCTATATTTGGTCAAAGAAATTATAATAAATAGAAAATATTAGGGAGGAATATAAAATGAGTGAAGGATTTATAAAGAAGTTTAAAGATTGGATGTCAATTGATGAAGAAGAATATGATGGAGAAGAAGAAGGATACGAAGGTATTCAAGAAGAACAAGATCAAGATGAACCTAAATTAGAAGCTGCTAACTCTCATGTAACAAGAAGTAGTAAAGTAGTTAATATACATACTAACAGTCAAATGAAAGTGGTTATTGCTGAACCTAAAAAATATGATGATGTGACTATAATAGCAGACCATTTAAGACAAAGAAGAGCTGTAATTGTTAACCTAGAAGGTGTAGAAGAAGAGCCAGAACTAAAAAAATCTATATACTACTTCATAAGTGGAGCAGTATATATATTAGATGGAAGTATGCAAAAGGTTTCTAAATCAATATTTATATTAGCGCCAAACAATGTGGACATAGACGCAAATATTAAAAAAGAATTAGAAAGTAAAGCATTTTTTCCGTGGCAAAAATAATAAATAAAGGAGAAAAAACATGCAAATGATAGCCGTATTACTTATTAAGCTTTTAAACATACTAACTTGGCTTATTTTAATACAATGTTTAATGTCTTGGTTTCCAGGAGCTAGGTATTCAAAAGCATATGAGGTATTAAGTATGTTTACTGAACCTTTAGTAGGACCAATTAGAGAAGTTTTGTTTAGATATATAGATATTCCAATAGATTTTTCACCAATTATAGCTTTCTTCGTAATATCAATGGTTCAAAAATTAATATATAGTTTGGTTTGGTAAAATAGATAATAAAATGGACAAATTAAAATTAACATCTCATATTAAAGACATAGATTTAAAAAATAAGATGTTTAGAATAATTGATAAAGCAAATGGTTGTTTAAAAAATTATGACGTAAGATTTAGTGACTTTTTAAATCCATTTGAAGTGAAAAATGCTAAAGCTATTTTAAATTCCAATGATGACTTAAAATATACAGTCGATGGTGGATATGACGAAAGTGAACGAAAAATAGTATTTATTTATCCATTTTATATGGATTATGAAGATATAAGTGAAACTTTGAGATTTATACAAATCGAAGGGAATTTCAAGTTTAAATCAATCAGTCATAAAGATTATCTGGGCTCTTTATTAAGTCTAGGTATTAAAAGAGAAAAAATTGGAGATATAATTATACATGAGAACTTTTGCCAGGTAATTGTTACCTTTGATATCTGTGATTTTATTTTAATGAACTTAGAAAAAGTTGCTAGGAATAATGTTAAATTGAAAGAAATTTCTAGAAAAGAAGTTCTTTACAATCCGCCTAATTATAAAGAAATTAACTTTACTGTTTCCTCAAGTAGGATAGACTGTATAATAAGTGGGTTATATAATATATCAAGACAAGAAAGTGCCAAGTTAATAAATAGCGAAAAAGTTCATGTTAATTATGAAAAAGTCATATCTTGTTCAAAAGAAATAAAATCAGAGTCTTTAATCTCTGTCAGGGGAAAAGGACGATCACAAATAATTAATATTGGCGATTTGACAAAAAAAGGGAAAATTAAAGTTCAAGGAAAATTATTATTGTAGGAGGAGAATATATGATAACTCCAATGGACATAGAAAATAAAGAGTTTAAAAAAGGATTTAGAGGATACCATGAAGATGAGGTTGATGAATTCTTAGATAAAGTAAAAGAAGATTTTGAAAATCTGTATAGAGAAAACTTAGATTTAAAAGAAAAAATCAAATTATATCAAGAGCAAGTGAGTAGATATAAAACTATAGAAAAAACTTTAAATGATACTTTAATAACTGCTCAAACTGCAGCTAAAGATACTTGTGATGCTGCAAATAAGAAGGCAAAAATAATAGTAGAAGATGCTGAATTAAAATCAAAGCAAATTATAGAAAATTGTAAAGAAAGAATAGTAGTCTTAACGAAAGAATATGATGATTTAGTTAAAGAATTTAAAATTTTTAGAAATAAATTTAAATCTTTAATTCAAGATGAAATGACAAATATAGATGAGATATTCTTTAATGTAGATGAACACTGCAATGAATCATTCAATATGATTGATTTATGCGAAGATAATCATAACATTTTAGCAGAGGATGAAGTTGCGTCATCTATGGAATAAGAAAAATGTTTAAAGAATAATTATGTTGACTGAAAAGATAAGTTATTGTATACTTTAAGAATATAATTATATATTTTAAAAAGTAATGATAGAGAGAGTAAACTTTTGGATATTCTACAGAGAGTTGGACAAGCTGAGAACCAATGTATTGAATAAAGTTGAAAATCACTCTGGAGCTGCAGGCTGAAAGATTTTAATCGATTAAGCTGTGCCGGTTAGTGCCGTTAAACTATAGAGTGTTATATATACTTATAAGTATATATAGAACTAGGGTGGTAACGCGATTTCAACTCGTCCCTTTTATTAGGGGACGAGTTTTTTTATATTCAAAATACCATGTTTTTAATTAAACTAACTAAAGTTATAAATATACACATTGGCATTTAAGTCAATAAAAATGGGAATAATTAAATTTTATACTAATAAATGATCAAGAAAGGGTGAACTTAACATGGCAAAATTTAAGCCACTAGTAGATTCCTCAGTAAAAGATGCTGAGAGTCAAGTGTCAGAATATTGGAAACAAATAGATATACTAGAAAGAACATTAGAAAAAGGACAAAATGATCCTAGCTTTGTATTCTATGAAGGACCTCCAACAGCAAATGGTAACCCAGGTATACACCATGTTGTTGCTAGAACTTTAAAAGACTGGGTTTGTAGATATAAAACAATGAGTGGATATCAAGTTAAAAGAAAAGCTGGATGGGATACTCATGGATTACCAGTAGAGCTTCAAGTTGAAAAACAATTAGGTTTAACTAATAAGCAACAAATAGAAGAGTATGGTATAGCTGAATTTAACCAAAAATGTAGAGAGTCAGTATTTACTTACGAAAGCAAATGGAGAAATATGACTGAAAGAATGGCTTATGAGGTTGATTTAGATAATCCATACATAACATTAGATAATAACTATATAGAATCAGTTTGGTGGATATTAGATAAATTCAATAAAGAAGGATACATGTATGAAGGACATAAGATACTTCCATACTGTCCAAGATGTGGAACAGGACTTGCTTCACATGAGGTTGCTCAAGGATATAAGGAAGTTAAAACTAATACAGTTGTAGCTAAATTCAAAAGAAAAGGTACTGAAAATGAGTACTTCTTAGCTTGGACAACTACTCCTTGGACTCTACCTTCAAACGTTGCATTAACAGTAAATGGAGAAGTAGATTATTTAAAAGTTAAAAAAGATGATGAAATATACTATGTTTCAAAACCTTTAGCTAATAAAGTTTTAGGAGAAGGAACTTATGAAATATTAGAAGAGATGAAAGGTGCTGATTTGGAAGGTGTTGAATATGAGCAATTAATGCCATTTGTAACTACTGATGAAAAAGCATTCTTTATAACTTTAGGTGATTATGTAACAACTGAAGATGGTACAGGTATAGTTCATACTGCTCCAGCTTTCGGAGAAGATGACTACAACTTAGGAAGAAAATATAACTTACCAGTATTACAACCTGTTGATGAAAGTGGTAAATTTACAGCTACCCCATGGGAAGGTAAATTTGTTATGGAAGACGGTTTAGACGTTGAAATAATAAAATGGTTAGCAAAAGAAAATAAATTATTCTCAAAAATAAAAGTAGAGCATAATTACCCACACTGTTGGAGATGTCAAACTCCACTTGTATACTACGCAAAACCAAGCTGGTATATAGAAATGACAAAACTAAAAGATAAATTAATAGAAAATAATAATAGTGTTAATTGGTATCCAAAATTCGTTGGAGAAGGAAGATTTGGTAACTGGTTAGAAAACTTAAATGACTGGGCAGTATCAAGAACAAGATACTGGGGTACTCCACTTAACGTATGGAGATGTGAATGTGGTCATAAACAGTCAGTAGGATCTAGAGAAGAATTAGCTGCAAAGTCAATAGAAAATATAGATCCAAAAACTGTAGAGCTTCACAGACCTTATGTGGATGACATACATTTAAAATGTGAATGTTGTGGTAAACCAATGACAAGAGTAACAGAAGTTATAGACTGTTGGTTCGATAGTGGTGCAATGCCATTTGCTCAACATCATTATCCATTTGAAAATAAAGAAAACTTTGATCAATTATTCCCAGCAGATTACATCTGTGAAGGTATAGATCAAACTAGAGGATGGTTCTACTCTTTACTTGCCATATCTACATTTGTAACAGGAAAAGCTCCTTACAAGAATGTACTTGTTAATGACCTTGTTCTTGATAAAGATGGTAAGAAAATGAGTAAATCTAGAGGAAATACAGTAGACCCGTTTGAATTATTCGATAAATACGGAGCAGATGCTCTTAGATGGTATCTATTATACGTATCTCCACCATGGACTCCAATAAGATTTGACGAATCAGGTCTTAGAGAAATACAAAGTAAGTTCATAGGAACTATCAAAAACGTATATAACTTCTTTGCTTTATATGCAAATACAGACAAGGTAAATCCAACTGATTTCTTTGTTGACTACAAAGATAGACCAGAGTTAGATAGATGGATATTATCAAGATTCAACCATTTAAAGAAAGAAACAGAAGCAAACTTAGAAATATTCGAAGTTAATAAAACTATAAGAAGTATACAAGCTTTCATAAATGACGATTTATCTAACTGGTATATAAGACGTTCAAGAAGAAGATTCTGGGCTACTGAGTTAACAGAAGATAAAAAAGCAGTATACAATACTACTTATGAATTATTAACTGAACTTTGTAAAATGATAGCTCCATTTGCTCCATATCTTTCTGAAGAAATATACAGAGATTTAACTAATGAAGAATCAGTTCATTTAGCGTCATATCCAAGAGCTAATGAAGAATTAATAGATTTAGAATTAGAAGAAAAAATGGAAATAACTAAAGCGTTAGTTACTTTAGGTAGAGCATCTAGAGAAGAAAGTAAAATAAAAGTTCGTCAACCAATTCAAAAAGTTTTAGTTGATGGAAAATATGAAGCTCAAATAAGTGACGTTGTAGACTTAATAAAAGAAGAACTTAATGTTAAAGAAGTTGTGTTTGCTGCTGATTTAAGTGAATATATGAACTATAGCTTAAAGCCAAACTTCAAAGTTTTAGGTCCTGTTTTAGGTAATAAAATGGGAATGTTTGCTGGAACTTTAGGAAAATTAAATGCTAACGAAGTAGTACCTAAGTTAGAAGTGGGGGAAAAAGTAGTAGTTGATTTAGCTGGAGAAACATTTGAATTTGGTAAAGATGAAGTTCTAATAAATATATCTTCTAAAGAAGGATTTGATGTATGTATGGAGAACAACATATTCGTAATTCTTGATACAAACTTAACTCCAAAATTAATAGAAGAAGGATATGCAAGAGAATTCATATCAAAAGTACAACAATTAAGAAAATCTAATGATTTTGAAGTATTAGATAACATTGATATAAAATTCTGTGGAGATGATGAAATAGCTAAGGCTATAAGTAATTTTGACGAATATATCAAAAATGAAACTTTAGCATTAGATATAGAAAGAGTAGAAGAGAATACTTTAGAAGTGTTTGATTTAAATGGACATGATACAGGAATAAAAGTTATTAGAAAATAGTAACATAAGATAAAAAAGAGCTACCTCTTAGTTAATAACTATAAAGAGGTAGTTCTATTTTTATTTGAATAATCTATTAAGAATTTAGCTATTTCTGCGTAAGGTATTTTTTCGCTTTTTAAAAGAGCTTGTATTACCAGTCCATCTACTACAGACATTAATAAGAATGAAGCGCCTTTTGCATGTGATTTGTCAGTTATAATTTGCGTCATTTGATTTTCTAAAGTAGTTCTCCATTCAACATATTTAAGACCAATTCGCTCTCTTAATGCATTATTGCCCATTATTGCCTCACAAATTAAATACATATGAATTCTACCAGTACTTTCAATGCTTGAAATGTTCTTAAGTACAACTAATACAAATTCTTCTGTAGTAAAATGAAAATTTATTTTTTTTAGACAATCTAATAATGCTTCTGATATTATACTTAAATGATTATCGGCTATGTCGAATATAATATCATCCTTTGATGAATAATGATAGTATAATGTGCCCTTACTTATGTTAACTTCTCTTGCGATATCTGCTAAAGAAGTATTATTTATGCCGTTTTTAGTCATTAAATCAATAGAAGTTAATAAAATCTTTTCCTTCATGTTATGATTTTGTTTGGTTCCTCTATCTAATTTCATATTATAAACCTTCCTAACTTTACTTATCTACACCTATTATAATGTCAAGAAAAAATATTGTCAAATTACAAAAAACATTTTCATTCTATAAATATTGACAAAAATACCTATAAAAGATAAAATATATTTATTGCTCGGTCAGTTGACCGATTTTATGTACTATATTTAAGGAGAGGTATTTTTGAATGAAAAATATAAAATTAATAACAGATGGTAGTTGTGATCTTTCTAAGGAAATTATAGATAGTAGTGAAGTTGAAATAGTAGACTTAATGGTTTCTTTTGGAGATAAAAGTTATTCAACAAGAACAGATATAACTATACCTCAATTTTATGAAATGATGAAAGACTATAGTGAATTACCAAAAACATCATGTCCATCTCCTAATCAATTTTTAGATGCATTTGATTGTGAGGAAGACAACATTATAGTATTATGTTTAACAAGCAAATTATCAGGAATCTATAATAGTGCAGTACTTGCAAAGAATATGTATGAAGAAGAAAACGGAAGAAAAAAGAGAATAGAAATAATAGATTCTACTACAGGTTCAATCGGTCAAGCGTTATTAGTATCAAAAATTGCAAATATGATAGATGAAGATAAAAGTATGGATGAAATAGTAAACACTATTGAAAAATTAAAACATGAAGTAGTATTTTATGGAGCTTTACACACTTTAGAAAATGCAATAAAGGGTGGAAGAATAAATGCTTTAGCAGGAAAAATAATAGGAGCTTTAAACTTGAAAGCTATTGTTCATATTACTGATGGTTTAGTTAAGCCTATAGATAAAGCTAGAGGAGATAAGAACTCTATGAATAAAGTTATAGATTATATAAAAAATAATATTCACAAAACAAGTGGAACTAAATTAGCTATAGGACATGCAAATTGCCCAGAAAGAGCTATGAAAATGAAAGAAGTATTAGAAAATAATCATGACTTTAAAGAAGTTTATGTAATGGAAGTGGGTCCATCAATGGGAGTTTATACATCAGAAGGTGCAGTATTGGTGGCAGTTATATAGATTTAGCTTCTTGACAAATTTATATATAAAACATATTATTAAATATATTGAAAATACCCGTTCTAATTTATTAGAACGGTTTTTTATAATAAAATGATTATTATTAAAAATGCACGTAAATTAGGAGGAAATATGAAAAAAATAGGAATAATCGGAGCCATGGAATTAGAGGTTATAACTCTAAGAAGCTTAATGAACATAGAAAATACTGTTAAAAAAGCAAGTTTAACATTCTATGAAGGAAAATTAGAAGATAAAGAAATAGTATTAGTACAATGTGGAATAGGAAAAGTAAACTCTGCATTATGTGCTCAAATATTAATAAGTGAGTTTAATGTAAATGCAATAGTTAATACAGGAGTGGCAGGAGCTATACATTCATCCCTAGAAGTAAATGACATAGTAATATCAACAGAAGCAATACAATATGATGTAGATGCTAGAGCTTTTGGTTACAAAAAAGGTCAAATACCACAAATGGATAATTCTATATTTATAGCAGATGAAAGACTTATAAATGCGGCATATGAATCTTCTCTTGCTCAAGTAAAGGATAAAGAGTTTAAAATAGTTAAAGGTAGAGTAGCAACAGGAGATATATTTATATCTTCTAAAGAATTAAAAGAAGAGTTAGAAAATGATTTTAATGCTTATTGTGGAGAAATGGAAGGTGCGGCAATTGCTCATGCTTGTTATTTGAATAATATTCCATTCGTAATAATAAGAGCCATGTCAGATAAGGCTGATGGAAGTGCTAATGTAACGTACGATGAATTTGTTATAGAAGCGGCTGAAAATTCAAAAGATATAGTACTAAAAATGCTAAGAGCATTATAGTAGAAAGGAAGCCAATTTGGCTTCTTTTTTTTATGCGAATCTATAAAAAGAAATAATTAATAATAAAAAAGGAAAGACTAAGAAAATGATAATTACTTAGTCTTTATTTTGCATTTTTTTAAGTTTTCTTCATATACTAAATTTGATGTTATGAAAATATAAAAGGATGTGGAATAATGAAGTTTAAAACTCGTATATCTGCAGAAAATCTAAAAAATTATAAAAATAAAAAAGAAAATTTCAATGTTGAAGATGAAAAATATTTAGATATAGATAAGGCTGTAGAAGCCTCCTATACAGAAAAATGTAAAAAAAATACTGAAGAATATGTAAGTATTGAAGATATTGATAGACTTATTAATGGAATGTATTTAAGTGATGATTCACAAAAACAATTAGGTATCATTAAAAGATATTTAGAAAAACTAATAATAATAATCGAAAGAAGTAGAATTAGAGACTATATGTACTTGACAGATAGTAAAAGGCGATTATTTATCATTAATTTTATAGCTGGTGTAGGAAAGGGATTTGGCCAAGCTATTGGATTTACATTTCTTGCAGCCATAGTGCTTGCAATACTATTTAGTTGGGTAGATCTACCTTTTATAGGTAGATACATAGCAAAATTATTAAATATAGTACAACAATACAGATAATAAATGAGGTGATATTATGGACTATAGAAAAAAACTAGAAAATGAAAAAGCGCAAGTAAATAAGACCATAAAAGAAATGGAAGACAATACACTATTTGGTGATATAAGTAAGCATACTAGTGAAAAATATAGTAGTGGAGAATTATCTAGTGTAGATAATCATATAGGAGATATAGGTACAGATGTATATATGCATGATATGGAAAATAGTTTAATAAATCATGAAAAATATGTTTTAAATGAAATAAACGAAGCCTTAGACAAGCTTTCTGATGGTAGCTATGGTATTTGTACAAATTGTCATAACAAAATAGAAAAAGAAAGATTAGATATAATACCAGAAACTACTCTTTGTTCTTCTTGTGCAAAAGAAATTATTACTCCACCAGATGTAAGTGAAAGTATGGATAAAAATCCTCTTAATTCATATAACGATATGTATTATAGTGAGTATATTAAAGATTTAACGGATTTAAATAAAAATGATTTAGATGGACAAACTGAATAAAGACAAGTAAGGAGTGCTTCACATGAGAAAGACTATTTATGCATTAATTTTAGGTGTAATAGTTCTAATAGGTATAAGTATTAAAAATATATCTAATATAGATATGGAAACAGGAATATTTAAAAAAACATCAAAATTTGATTATGAAGATTTAATAATTAAATATGGAAATATAGATGAGAAACTTATTGCATTAACATTTGATGATGGTCCTGATGAAGACTTCACACCACAAATATTAGATATTTTGAAAAAATACAATGTGAAGGCAACATTTTATGTTATAGGAGAAAAAGTTCAATACAATAAAAAAATAATAAAAAGAGAATATGAAGAAGGTCATGAAATAGGAAATCATACTTATACACATATAAATGTATCAAAAAATGGATACAACAAAATTAAAAAAGAAATTGGAGATACTCAAAGTGCAGTAAAGTCCGTGACAGGAGTATATCCAAAAACTTTTAGACCACCATATAGAGCCATAAGCAAAGATATGTGTGAGATAATAAAAGAAAAAGATATGAACATAGTACTTTGGTCTTATGTAGATGCTAGAGATTGGCAAAGTCCAGGTGTGAGTTCTATTGTGAAATCTATAGAAACTGGAATACAAAATGGGTGTATAATATTATTACACGACTATAATAAAGTAAGAAATTCTAAGTCTCAAACCATAGATGCTTTAGATATAATAATTCCAGATTTATTGGAAAAAGGATATAAGTTTGTTACAATTTCAGAGTTAATAGAACATTTAGAAAAAAATACAAACAATGAAAAAATTACAAATTAAATAGCATATAAATAGAAAAAGTATCTTTTAGAAATTTGTTTCTTTAAAGATGCTTTTTTTGTATAATAATAAGATGAGACTTGTTTAGGAGGATTTGAAAATGTATGAACTTATTGTAGCTATATTAATTGGACTAGATCAAATGATAAAGTATTGGGCATTAAATTATTTAAAAGGAGTAGAAAGTATTCCTGTTATAAATAATATTTTTAATTTAACTTATGTGGAAAATAGGGGAGCAGCCTTTGGTATGCTACAAAATAATCAAACTATTTTTATAGTAGTTGCAGCAATTGCTTTTTGCTATGGTCTTTATTATTTACATACTAAAAAAGTGAATAATATTGGAAAAATAGGTATACTACTAGTAATATCAGGTGCCGTAGGAAATTTAATTGATAGAGTTAGACTAGGATTTGTAATTGATTATTTAGATTTTCATATAGTATGGAATTATGTATTTAATTTAGCAGATTGTTTTGTAGTAGTAGGAACAATATTACTATGTATATATATAATTATAAGTGAAGAAGATGAGAAGCAGGTGAAATAATGGATGAAATAAGAGAATTCTTAGTTCTTGAAGAAGAAGAAGGAGAAAGGCTAGACGTATATTTATCAGGTCAACTAGGAGATATGTCTAGAAGTTATATACAAAAAATTATTAAAGATAAAAAAGTTAAAGTTAATGATAAGATAGAAAAAGCAAAATACTTAGTTAAAGAAGAAGATAAAATAGTAATTGAAATTCCAGCTCCAAAATTATTGGAAGTTACTCCTCAAAATATTCCCCTAGATATAGTATACGAAGATGATGATTTATTAATAGTAAATAAACCACAAAATATGGTAGTTCATCCTGCGCCAGGCAACTATGAGAATACTTTAGTAAATGCAATTTTATATCACTGTAAAGATAATTTATCATCTATAAATGGTGTAATTAGACCAGGTATAGTCCATAGAATTGATAAAGATACTTCTGGGCTTTTGATGATTGCAAAAAATAATAATGCACATAACTCATTAGCTAATCAATTGAAAGATCATTCCATAACGAGGGAGTATGAATTTATTTGTCATGGTATATTTAAAGAAGATAAAATAACTGTGGACAAGCCTTTAGGAAGAAATCCAAAGGATAGATTAAAGATGGCTATAGTTAAAGATGGTAAAAGAGCGGTGACTCATTTTGAAGTGATTGAAAGATTTGAAAATTATACTTTGGTAAAGGCTACACTGGAAACAGGAAGAACTCACCAGATTAGAGTTCATGCAGCATCTTTAAATCACCCACTTTTAGGGGACCTTGTATATGGTCCTAAAAATAATAAATTAAAAGTTGAAGGGCAAACTCTTCATGCTAAGAAATTAGGATTTATTCATCCTAGTAAAAATGAATACGTAGAATTTAATTCAGAGTTACCAGCATATTTCCAAAAAATACTTAATAGAATAAAGTAATGGAAAATGCAAAATATACTTGAAAAAAACTTATTAATTATATATAATAAAGATAGTAATTAAATACCTTTAAAATGATACAGAGAGATCATAAGGCATGTAACAATAGAATTTTTTTGATGTGGGAAAAATACTAACTTCTTGTCTTAAGATAAGAAGTTTTTTTTGTACAATAATATTTCTTTGGGATTTACATGGTATTTAATAAAATTATTTAAATACAAAAATTTTAGGAGGATTCTTATGCAAAAGGCAAAAATAATGGACGAAAAAGCAATAGGAAGAGCAATAACAAGAATAAGTCATGAAATTATTGAAAGAAACAAAGGAATAGAAAATGTAGTGCTTATAGGAATTAAGACTAGAGGAGTTCCAGTTGCAAGTAGAATAGCAGATAAAATTGAAACTATAGAAGGTCAAAGAATAGAAACAGGTGAAATGGATATAACCCTTTATAGAGATGACTTAAGTAAAAAACAAATTGATCCAGTTGTTAACTCAACAAAAATAGATTTTGATATTACAGATAAAATAGTAGTACTAGTTGATGATGTATTATATACAGGAAGAACAGTAAGATCAGCTTTAAATGCACTCATGGATTTGGGAAGACCTAAAACTATACAATTGGCAGTTTTAGTAGATAGAGGTCACAGAGAGCTACCTATTAGAGCAGATTATGTAGGTAAAAATGTGCCAACATCAAGAACGGAAATAATATCAGTTAAATTAACTGAATGCGATGCAGAAGATTCAGTTAGCATAGAAGAATAAGTCAACTATACAATTAAAAATCCTAGGGGGAAAATAAATGAAAAAAGCCATTTTATCAATACAACATTTGTTAGCAATGTTTGGAGCTACCGTATTAGTTCCATTACTTACTGGATTTGATCCATCAGTAGCAATATTTTGTGCAGGAGTTGGAACACTATTATTCCATAAGTGTACAGATTTTAAAGTACCAGTATTTTTAGGATCAAGTTTTGCTTTTATATCAGTAATAAATCAAGTTGCAGAGACTTTTAATGGAGACTTGTCTTATGCTCAAGGTGGTATAATAGTCGCAGGTCTTATATATGTAATTATGTCAATAATAGTAAGATTTGTGGGACCGGAAAAAGTTAAAAAATTCTTCCCGCCACAGGTTACAGGAGCTATGATAATAGTAATAGGTTTAAATTTAATACCAACAGCTATAGATATGGCAATGAATAACTTGCTAGTTGCACTTATAACTTTAGGAGTGGCAGTAGGTATTAATCAATTTGTTAAGGGAAGCATTAGACAATTTAGTGTGATAATAGCAATATTTGTTGGTATAGTAGTAAGTAAATTTATAGGAATAACAGATTTTAGCGCAGTAAGTCAGGCTAGTTATTTTGCAATGCCAAACTTCAGCGCACCAAAGTTTTCACTTGAAGCTATAATAATTATAGCACCAGTAGTTTTAGCAGTATTTATGGAACATGTTGGAGACATAACTACTAATGGAGCAGTTGTTGGTAAGAACTTCTTAGAAAATCCAGGACTTCATAAAACTTTACTAGGAGATGGTATAGCAACTTTATTTGCAGGATTTATGGGTGGCCCAGCTAACACAACTTATGGAGAAAATACAGCATTACTTGCTATAACTAAAAACTATGATCCTAAACTATTAAGACTTACTGCAGTGTTCGCTATCGTAATATCTTGTGTAGGTAAGTTTGGAGCATTGTTACAATCAATACCAACAGCAGTTATGGGAGGAATTAGTATTTACTTATTTTCAATGATTACTTTCATAGGAATAAAAACTATAAGAGATAGCAAATGTTATAAGGAAAATGGAAATCTTTCAGTAATGTTAATAATATTAGTTATTGGTCTTACTACTTGTTATGTAAAACACTTTACAGGAGTAGAAATAGGTATACCAATAGCTAGCAATGCAAAACTAACAGGACTTAGTTTAGCTGCTTTAGTAGGTATAATTGTTAACATATTAATAAATTATAATGACTTTAAAAAAGAAGAGAGCAGTCCTATTGGAGAGTTTGCTAGTATGAAATAAAAAATTTTAATATTAAATCACAAATTATGTCTATATATAATTTGTGATTTTTTTTATACTTATATTAATATAATTTATAGAAGATTAAATTGGGGCGTGAATTTTATGAGGATATCAAGCGTAATAATAAATAATTACAAATCAATAGGAACACAAAAAAATACATTATTGTTAGAAGATGATGTTACAGCGTTAATAGGTAAAAATGATAGTGGCAAAAGTAATGTGCTTGAAATCCTAGGAGCAATTTCTTTTAGTCACTATATATTAGATGATTTTTATAAATTCAACAATGGTTCTTTAGATGAAGAGTTATCTTTAGTTGTAGAGCTTAAATTTACTAAAAATGAAATAGAACTATTAAAAGAATATAAGGATATTAAAGATGATGTTACTTATTTTTATTTTTCAAAGCATAAAGAAATTGAGTTTAAAGGAGGATATTCAAGATTATTTAATGAAGATATAGAACTGATTAGATCAATCAATTATTTAAAAAATGAGCTAATTTTGTATTTACAGGAAAATTATTATGATAGTATGGACAGTGAATTTTTTGTTGAAGTAGCTAAATATATCAATCTTATGGAAAATGTTGATAATACCATTTGGATTAAGTATAAAAAGACACTTAATAAGTTATTATATATTCTCAATTCTTATGGGAGAGACTACATTTGTGTTAGTGAAGATGATGACTTTGCTGACAATATACAGATGGATACTAAGCCTAATATAATTTATGACGAAAAAAGATACACTCTTATAAGGCATTTAGAAATTGTTAAAAGCAAAATAAGAAAAAAATATTCACTTTTACCCATACTTTATCACAGAAAAAATGAAGAAGAATTACAAAATGAGTATCAATTAGAAGAAGTAAAAAAACAAATAAAAGATAGAAGAGGAACGTTATATAAATTTTTATTAGCAAGTGAAATAAATTCACAGGAATTTTTACTTGCAATGGAAAATGATGATGAAAATCAGTTGGAACTTTTTAGAAATAAAATAAAAGAAAAGGTTAAGTACAATATACAAAAAAGATTCAATGAATTTTATTGTGAAGAAAACGTGCAAATTAAAATATCTTTCAAAAATGATTTTATAAAAATTCTTGTGAAGACAAATGAAAATACAACAAATATTAACGAAAGAAGTAATGGTCTTAGATGGTATTTAAATTTATTTATAGATATATTAGCCAATGATATAAAAGATACAAATGTAATTTACTTATTAGATGAACCAGGAGTATATCTTCATGTGAATGCTCAAAGAGAGTTGCTTAGATTATTTTATGACTTATGTAAAAATGATAATCAAGTAGTTTATTCTACTCATTCTCCTTACATGATAGATTCAAATAATATTATAAATATAAGGGCAATAGAAAAAGATGAAAAAGGCAATACGAATGTTTATAATACAGCTTATGATACTAAATTAAATAGCGTATCAAAAAGAGAAACATTAAGTCCTTTAGTTCAAGCTATAGGTGCAGATTTAAGGTTTAATATTGGGCCACAAGGAGAGAAACTAAATATTGTAACAGAAGGCATAACTGACTATATGTATTATACAGCTATGTTATATTATTTTAATGTACCAGAGGAAAAAATGCCCTATATTATTCCAGCTGTTGGAGCAGGAAATGTAAATGTAATTGTATCTATACTAATTGGTTGGGGATGCGATTTCAAGGTAATATTAGACTATGACAAGGCTGGATTTGTAGAGTGCGACAAGTTAATAGAAAACTTAAATTTAAAAATAAATAAAGATATATTCTTTGTAAATTGTAATGATACCTATGATAATAAAGATAAGGATATTTATAAATATGCAGAGTTTGTGGAAACTCTTATAAGCGAAGAGGATAAGAATAAATTTAATATAAGTTATATTGATAATAAAACTATGGCTGCCAAAGAATTTTATGATAAAGTAAAATGTAAATCAGTAAACTTAAGTGATAAGACAGTAAATAATTTTAGAAAATTATTTGAAATAATGGGAGTTATATAATCTAATAATAAAAGAGATTTAGAGAATATAAAATGTACCATATAGGGTAGGCAATTAATAAAAAAGTCTATTCTATATGGTATAGTTTGTTCCTTTAGAAAAGTAAATCCATATAGACGTATTATGAAAGCTACAAAAGAACATAGTATTACTTCTAATTTGGTAAATAGAAAATTTAAACAAGATGACCTCTGTGCAATACAGAAATCATCTTGCTTTTTAAAAATATCTTTTTTAAAATTATTATTTACAAAGGGGAGAATGTCTATAGATTTGTGTAAATAGACTTATTTATTAATTGATATTACTGGAAATTACTTATTCCAGTAATATTTTTTTATTTGATTGGAATACTAATAATGGTATTTTATACATTTTTATTATGTGTCTAATTTAGGACAATATACACTAAATTTACCATTTTCAAAAAAATTTTAGATTGTATATTTTTTAGGAATTCTATCTTCAAATCTAATTGTTAGCTGCGCTAAAGTGGTAGCCCAATTTTGATTTGGAGATGTCCATTTTTCTATGATTTTCATAGTAGAAAGATACAGAGATTTTCTTAGTGACTCATCTGTAGGAAATACAGTTCTAACCTTTGTATATTTTCTTAGCTGTCTATTAAAACCTTCTAGTGAGTTTGTAGTATATATGATTCTTCTAATATCTTCAGAAAAATCGAAAAACGTTGCTAAATTAGGCCAATTATTATACCAAGAATCTATTACAACTGAATACTTGTTATACCATTTATCTTTTAAAATATCTAAATTTGCAAGCGCAGTTTCTTCATTGAATGCTCTATACACATTCTTTAAATCTTTCATAAATTCCTTTTGATCTTTTGATGCTATATATTTTAATGAATTTCTAATTTGATGTACTATGCAAGTTTGTATATTCACATCTGGATATACAGTTTTTATTGCTTCTGGAAGGCCTTTTAAACCATCCATGCAAGCTATTAATATATCATTTAAACCTCTATTTTTTAAATCATTACATACTGATAGCCAGAACTTTGCCCCTTCAGATTCACCTATCCAAATACCTAATATATCTTTTTTTCCTTTCATATCTAAGGCCATACAAATGTATGCAGCTTTAGATACTATTTTATTATCATCTCTTACTTTAAAATGCATAGCATCCATATATACTATAGGATAAATTTCATCAAGTGTTCTACTTTGCCATTCGGCGGCAGCCTCAACAACCTTATCTGTTATCTTAGAAATCATTGAAGGTGATACATCTATACCATATAGCTCTTCCATTTCAGATTGAATATCTCTCACACTCATTCCACAAGCATAAAGACCTATTATCTTTTTATCTAATTCATTACATACTGTTTCATATTTCTTAACAACCTTCGGTTCAAATTCTGATTTTCTATCTCTTGGAACATCTAATCCAATATCACCAAAACTACTACTTATTGTCTTTGAACTATATCCATTTCGATAATTTGTATCATTATTATCAGATCTTTCATATTTCTCTCTACCTAGATGTTCTTCCATTTCAGCCTCTAAAAGTTGTTGCATTACATCCTTGAATAGTTTTTGCATCAATCCATTTTTTCCAACGATGTCTTCCATTGTCTTACATTTTTTCACCTCTGCTTGATAATCAATATCTGGAATAATTATATCTTTCATTTTACAAACCTCCATAAATTTTAATATGAATATTATTCCAAACTTACCAATTTTAAATACTAAAAAAGTGTAGGTAAGTTTGTTTTTACACAAACCTATCTACACTCCCACAAAGGGTGCTTTTTAAAGACTTATTACCTTTTTAATATTTATTTCTTTAATTTTACTATCATTTCCTCCGTTGGAGTAACGTAAATAGTGCTATTAGTTTCATAAATAACCATACCAGGTTTTGATCCACTAGGTTTTTTTACATGTTTTTTCATGGTGTAATCCACAGGAACTTGAGAAGACATTCTACCTTTACTATAGAAAGCTGCAAGCATGGCAGCTTCATATAATGTTTCATCAGGTATTTCTTTTCCTGCACATTTAATAATAACATGAGAGCCAGGTATATTTTTAGTATGCATCCAAATATCTTCTGGATCTGCAATTCTTAATGTTAAATAATCATTTTGTTTATTATTTTTTCCAACTAAAATTGTAAATCCATCAGAAGAGGTAAACTGATTAGGTTTTGTTGTAAGATCTATATCTTTTTTTGCTTTGTATCTATAAGGAGCTTTAGCATATCCGAATCTAATTAGTTCATCTTTAATATCTGCTAATTCTTCTAAATTTTCGCAGTTTTCAATACCAAGTATTATATTTTCTAAATACTCAATTTCTTCATTACAAATAGTAATTTGAGAAGTTAATTCAACTTTTGCTGTTTTTAATTTGCTGTACTTTTTAAAATATTTTTGAGCATTTTCAGAAGGTGTTAAATTTTTATTTAATGGTATTGTAATATTTGAATAATTTTCGTCATAGAAGTTTGCTACATCTACACTTTCCATACCTTTTTCTATCATGTATATATATGAAGTAAGTAGCTCACCTTTAATTTTAAACTCGTTAGCATTATCTGCATCTCTTAATTCTTTTTCTATTTTCTTTTGTTTATTATAAAGTCTATCTAATTTAATAGAAATACTTTTTCTCAAATCAGAAGTCTTTTGATGAACTCTATCCTTAAAATCTTTCGTTTTGTAGTAATCTTCAATAATTTGGGATATAGAATCATTTTTTATGAATTTACTTCCTATTAAGAAGCTAAGATCTATACAACTAAAATCAATTACTTTATCTATATTTTCATCTATAGCAATGCAAGGATCATAGTTGTCGTTTTTAATTTTAGTAAATAAATCAGAAAAAACTTTATATAAGACAGATAAATCATCACGAGTTTTATCTTCTGCCTTGTCATTAGGGTTTAAATTAGATCTGTGACAAATTTCTTTAGCTACAGATGGACTTATTCCTAAAAATTTAGTGTAGATACCCTTGTATATAGGACCATCGAATTCTCTTAAAGTATTGATGAAACTTTTTATAGATGCGCCTTTTATAGGGTTAATTTTATCTTGCGTTGGTGGAAGTTCATAAGTCATATTAGGAAGCAACTGACGAACTCTACTTATACTAGGAGGAATTCTTTTTATAGAATCTATTATTTTATTGTTTTGAGTTAAAATTATATTACTATGTCTTCCCATTATTTCAATATATATATCTTTTGTTGTTTTTTCCTTTAATTCATCGAAAGATTCAACGCTGATTTTTATTATTCTTTCAAAATCAACTTGAGAAATTTCTGTAACTATACCACCTTGTATGTATTTTCTAAATAACATGCAAAACATTGGTGCTTTAATTGGATTTTCTTTTTTATAATCATTGGCTATATAAACTCTAGGATTTGATGCACTAGAACTTAATACTAATTTAAAGTTTTCTTTATTGTTTCGTATATATAAGATCAATTCATCACTTTCTGGTTGATGAACTTTATCAATTTTACCACCTACAAGCTTTGTGCTAAGCTCATAAGCCAAGCTATGAATAACTAAACCATCTAATGCCATAATACTCTCCTTTCAAACATAAGTAATAAACTTATTATTACATATTATAACCAAGATGTGAATAGTGGGAACATAAAGTTTTGCATAAATATGAAAATATAATAAAATTATAACTAAGAAGAAATATTGGAGGTGAGAAAATGGGAGACTTAAGTAAACTATCTAATATAGGAAAGGTATTAGAAAAACAGTTAAATGAAGTTGGAATATATAGTATTGAAGAATTAAAAAAAATAGGAAGTAAAAAGGCTTGGATAAAAATTAAGAATATAGATGAAAGTGCTTGCTTAAATCGACTTTGCGCTTTAGAAGGTGCTATAAGCAATATTAGATGGCGTGACTTAGATGAAAGTATTAAGAATGACTTGAAAGAATTTAAGAAAAATTATGATAAAAACAAATTATAGATATTATTACATAATGAAATGATAGAACTCTTCATATTTATTTTTTCAAAAAAATATTGTATAATATGAAGTTAGAACTGTTTGTACAAAAGGGGAGATATAAATGAAATTTTGGAAGTTACAAGGTATAGGTAATGACTTCATAGCAATTGATGGTAGAAATGACAATATAGAAAATGATAATTACGGTGAATTAGCAAAAAAAGTTTGCCATAGAAGATTTTCAGTTGGTGCTGATGGTCTATTAGTTGTAAAAAATAGTAATGTGGCAGATGTGGAAATGGTATACTATAATTCTGATGGAAGTCGTGCATTTATGTGTGGTAATGGACTTAGATGTTTTGTTAAGTTTGTTTATGACAATAATATAATTAGAAAAGAAGAATTTGATGTTTATACATTAGATGGAATAAAGAAGATAAAGATTAATCTTAAAGAAAATCAACTGGATACAATTACAGTTAATATGGGCAGTGGAAGTTTTAATTCTGATGATATACCTGTTAACACCCCAAAAGAAGTTTTTATAAATGAAAATATTCAAATTTTAGATAAAAAATTTGTTATTAGTTCTATATTTATGGGAGTTCCTCACACTGTTGTTTTTGTAGATAATATAAATATGGAAGATATACATAAATATGGCCCGTTAATAGAAAAACATGAAAATTTTGTACAAAATACTAATGTGAATTTTGTGAAAGTTATAGATGAATCAAACATATTAGTTAGAACATGGGAAAGAGGTTGTGGATATACATTAGGCTGTGGAACAGGAATGACAGCTTCAGTTATTATAAGTAATTATTTAAATAAAGTATGCAAAAATGTAAATGTTATTTCTGAAGGTGGAAGTCTAAAAATAGATTTGGTTGATGAGAAAGCTTATATGAGTGGAAGAGCAGAAAAAATATGCGAAGGAATTTTGGAGGTATAAAATAATATGGCTATAAGTATGACAGGTTTTGGTAGGGGAGAATTTAAAAATGATAATTATCATTTTTTAGTAGAATGTAAAACTATTAATCATAAATATTGTGATATAAATGTTCGTCTACCTAGAAAGATATCTTTTTTAGAAGATAAAATAAGAAATTACGTTAAAAATTTTGTTAAGAGAGGAAGGGTGGATTTATATATAAAGCTTGACTTAATCGGTTCTGAGGATGTAAACTTAAAGTTCGATGATAAGCTGGCCACTCAATATGTAAATATTTTAAAAGAAATAAAAGAAAAATTTGATTTACAAGACGACATTAGTGTTATGAGTGTGGCAAAGTTTCCTGATATAGTAAAATGTGAGGAAAAAGAAGAAGATGAAGATTTATACTGGAGCATGTTAAAAGAAGCACTTGATATTACATTAGAAAAACTTGGACAAATGAGAAAAGAAGAGGGTAAAAAACTTGCAGAAGATACATTAAAAAGATGTGATAGTCTAAGTGATTTAGTAGATCAAATAGAAAAATACTCGGATACTATTGTAGATGAATACAAAGAAAAGTTAAATACTAGAATTGGCGAAATATTAGAAAATCCAAGTATAATAGATGAAAATAGGTTGGCCCAAGAAGTTGCAATATTCGCAGATAAAAGCTCTATAACAGAAGAAATTGTTAGATTTAGAAGTCATATTGAACAACTTAAAAATACTGTAGTGAAAAATGATTCTATAGGTAGAAAAATTGACTTCTTAATTCAAGAAATGAATAGGGAGGTTAATACAACAGGTTCAAAGTCGTCTAATATAAATATAACTAATTTAGTAGTAGAAATTAAAAGTGAATTAGAAAAAATTAGAGAACAAATACAAAACATTGAATAGTAGTAAATGTGATAAATGCTAGTAAAATGTATAATACTAATAGATAAGTTGAAAGGATGAAATATTAATGGTTATAAACAAGAAAGGTCTTTTATTGGTTGTATCAGGGCCATCTGGTGCAGGTAAAGGCACAATTTGTAAAGTATTAATGAATAGAAATAAGGATTTAAAACTTTCTGTATCAGCAACAACTAGACAAGCAAGAGCTGGTGAAGTTGAGGGTGTAAACTACTTCTTCTTAACTCATGAAAAGTTCAATGATATGATAAGTAAAAATGAGTTTTTAGAATATGCTCAAACTTATAGTAATTTTTATGGAACTCCAAAGGGACCAGTTATGGAGTGTTTAGAAAAAGGACAAGATGTTGTTCTTGAAATAGAGATGCAGGGAGCTAGACAAGTAAAACAAATTTATCCAGATGCAATTTTAATATTTGTTTTACCACCAACTCTTAGCGAATTACAAAGTAGATTATCTTCTAGAGGAACAGAAACTGAGGAGCAAATGCAAGAAAGATTAAGCTGTGCTTTTGAAGAAATCAAACAAATTAAAGATTATAACTATTTTATTTTCAACGAAACTAATAGAGAAGTGGAAGCTGCAATAGAAATTGAAAATATTATAAGCGCTGAAAAAAATAAAGCTGCAAGATATGAAGATGAAATAATAAGAAAATTTAAGGAGGAATTATAAAATGAAACCATCTATAAATGAAGTATTATCAAAAATAGACAACAGATATTATTTAGTAGGTACAGTAGCAAAAAGGGCAAGAGAAATAGTTGATGGAAACGAGTCATACATTGATAGTAAAATAAACAAAGGAAAGCCAGTGATGCTTGCTACTGAAGAGATATCAGAAGGAAAAATAACTTATAGATTATTAACTGAAGAAGAAATAGAAATACAAGAAGCATTACATGCAGAAGAACAAAGTAAATTAATCGAGGAGTAAGTTATGTTAAAGAATAAAACTGTAGTAATTGGTGTTAGTGGTGGAATAGCCGCATACAAAGCATGCGATATTGTAAGTAGACTAAAAAAACTAAATGCAAATGTTCATGTAATTATGACTAAGGGTGCAACTGAATTTGTTACACCTCTAACTTTTCAATCATTAAGTCAAAATTATGTAGTAAGTGATATGTTTGAAGAACCAAAAACTTGGGATGTTGAACATATATCTTTAGCAAAAAAAGCTGATGTGTTTTTAATTGCACCAGCTACAGCCAATGTGATTGGAAAAGTAGCAAATGGTATATGTGATGATATGTTAACAACTACAGTTATGGCAACTACAGGAAAAGTACTTATAGCACCTGCTATGAATACTAATATGTACAAAAATCCCATTCTTCAAAGAAATATTAATACATTAAAAGAATTAGGTTATAATTTCGTTAAGCCAGAAAGTGGTAGACTTGCTTGTGGTGATGAAGGAGAAGGAAAACTTGCTTCTCCAGAAGTTATTGTTAATGAAGTTGTAGAATTACTTAATAATAAAAATAAGGATTTACAAGGCAAAAAAATAATGATAACTGCTGGACCTACAGTAGAAAGTATTGATCCAGTAAGATATATAACTAATAGATCTACAGGAAAAATGGGATATGCTATTGCAAAAATAGCAGCTGATAGAGGAGCAGATGTAACTTTGGTTAGTGGCCCAACAAATATAGAGCCACCATCTAACATAAAAAAACTAATAAAAACTCAATCTGCTGAGGATATGTATAATGCAATTATAGATAATTTCGATGAAAATCAAGTTATAATAAAAAGTGCAGCTGTTGCAGATTACAAACCTAAGACTTATAGTGATAAAAAAATAAAAAAAAGCAATGATGATTTAGTTATAGAATTAGATAGAAATAAGGATATTGCCTATGAACTAGGAAAAATTAAAAAAGATAAAATTTTAGTGGGATTTGCTGCTGAAACTAATGACCTTATTGAAAATGCTAAAGGTAAAGTTAATAAGAAAAACTTAGACTTTATTGTTGCCAATGATTTAACTGAAGAAGGTGCAGGTTTTGGTACCGATACAAATATAGTAAAAATAATTGACAACGAAGGCAACATAAATAAATATCCTCAAATGAAAAAGGATGAAGTTGCAAATATCATATTAGATAAAGTAAAATCATTATTAGAAAAGTAAGCATCTATTTATAGGTGCTTATATTTTTAAGTGACGGATTTATCGCTTATAATGATTATAATATGAGCAAAGCGAATTTTAAGGAGCAATCTATGGATAGTGAAAAATACGCAAAAGTTATAGTGAAAAATAACAGCATATATACAGATAACTTGTTTACATATAAAATACCAGAGTTTTTATTGGAAGATATTCAAGTTGGTCATAGGGTTTTAGTTCCTTTTGGAAGGGGTAATAAACCTATAGAAGCCTATATATTTTTGATTACCAATAAAGTAGAAGACAATATGGAATTTAAAGAATTATTTGATATTCTTGATGAGCATCCTATTTTTAAGCAAGAAGATATAAATTTAATTCAGTGGATAAAAAATAGATATTTATGTACTTATATGGACTGTATATCATTGCTTCATCCTAAAGGATATAAGGTAGAGAGCTTTAAAGAAATAAGTTTATCACAAGAAATGAAAAATTTAGATGCTAATAGTTTATACATGAAAATAGATAGCTTAAGTAAAAACAGACAATTTGTTATAAATAAAATAATAGAAAATAAAAATAAGATAAAATTAGATAAATTAATAAAAGAAAAAGCTATAGAAGAAAATATTAATCCTAAGGATTTAAAGCTTTCATCTACTTTAAATAATCTTTTATTAAAAATGAAAGAAGATAATTTAATTGATACAGATTGGAATTATAAAAGTCAAAAAAATGAAAAGAAAATTTGTTATATTTCCTTGAGTATGGATTCTGATCTTATTGATAAATATGTTTCATATAATAAAATCCGATTAGGAGATAAACAAAGAGATATTATAGAATTTTTAAAATATAATGAAGAAATAGAAATTAATGATTTAATTAAATTATTAAAAGCATCAAAAGCAAGTATAACTTCTTTACAAAATAAAAATTTAATAGCTTTTAATATAAAAGATTATTATAGAAGCCCTAAAGAATGTTATGATGAAAACAAAAAAGAAATTATTCTCAATGAAGAACAAAAAAAAGCTGTAGATAAAATTACTTCGGAGATGTTTGATGAAAATAAAAAGCCATATATGATTCATGGTGTAACTGGTAGTGGTAAAACAGAAGTTTATATGGAAATAATAGATTATGCTTTAAAACAAGGTTTAGACAGTATTTTTCTAGTTCCGGAAATTTCTCTTACGCCTCAAACCATATCTAGATTAAAAAATAGATTTGGTGATATAGTAGGTGTTTTCCATAGTAGATTGTCTGAAGGAGAAAAGCATGATGTTTTTAAAGCTATAAAAAATGGCAAAATAAGAATATTAATTGGGGCTAGATCAGCTTTATTTGCACCATTTAATAGTTTGGGTGTAGTAATAATTGATGAATTTCATGAAAGTGCATATAAATCAGAAAAAAATCCGAAGTTCTCTGCCATTGAAGTTGGAAAATATATGTCTTTAAAAAGAAATATTACTTTAGTTCTTGGTTCTGCCACTCCATCTGTGGAAGAATATTATAGAGCAAAAAATAATGAATATAATTTAATTGATATTAAGGAAAGAGCAAATAAAAAGCCTCTTCCTAAAATAGAGCTAGTTGATATGAAAAATGAATTAACTTTAGGCAATAAGAGTATGTTTTCTTATAGTTTACAAAATGAAATAAAGGAAGCTTTAGATAAGAATAATCAAGTTATATTATTTTTAAATAGAAGAGGATATGGCAATTTCGTTTCTTGTAGAAAATGTGGTTATGTATTTTCTTGCAAAAACTGCGATATATCATTAACTTATCATAAACACCAAAATATAGGGAGATGTCACTACTGTGGATATGAAGAAATAATACCTAAAACTTGCCCAGAATGTGGTAGTGATTATGTTAAGCCTTTTGGAATAGGTACAGAAAAAGTTGAAGAGGAAATAAAAAGACTTTTTAAAAATGCAAAGGTACTTCGTATGGACAAAGACACAACATCTAAAAAGGGTGAATTAAATAATATTTTAAATAAGTTTAAAAACAAAGAAGCTAATATACTAATTGGAACTCAAATGCTTAGTAAAGGTTTAGATTTTGAAGATGTAACTTTAGTTGGTATTTTATCAGCAGATATGATGTTAAACTTTCCAGATTTTAAAAGTTTTGAAACAACATTTCAATTAATAACTCAAGTATCAGGAAGAGCTGGTAGAAGTGATAAAGAAGGTAAAGTAGTACTTCAAACATACGATACAGACCACTATGTAATTAGAAGAGCTTTAAATTATGATTTTGAAGGTTTTTATGAAGATGAAATAAAAGTAAGAAAAATCTTCAACTATTCACCATTTAATAATATGATAAGTGTAGTTGTAAGTGGGAAAAGTGAGAAATTAGTAGTGAATAATATAAAAAGTATGTACAACTCTTTAACCTATTTATTAAAAGAAAGAGGAGTAGAAGATTTTGATTTTATATTAGGTCCAAGTCCTTGTGCCATTGCAAAAATTAATCAAAACTATAGATATCAATTATTATTTAAAGATGATAATATTGAAATTAATTTATTAAAAGGTATAATAAAATATATATGTATAACGAAAAAAGAAATTGTGTTTGATAAAGATGTGAACATTTCTATAGATGTTAATCCAAACAATATTCTTTAATTAGAGGAGGAAGAATTATGGCAATTAGACAAATAGCTAAAATTGGAGAGCCAGTACTTAGAAAAAAATCAAAGGTTGTAGAAAAGTTTGATCAAAAATTAATAGATTTATTAGAAGATATGGCAGATACTATGTATGAAGCAGATGGTGTTGGTCTTGCAGCACCACAAGTTAGTATATTAAAAAGAGTAGTAGTTATTGATGTAGGAGATGGCTTATTAGAACTTGTAAATCCAGAAATAATAGAAACTAGTGGAGAACAAATAGATGCAGAAGGTTGCTTAAGTGTAGTTGGAGAAACTGGAGAAGTTAAAAGACCTTATGTAGTAAAGGTAAGAGCTCAAGACAGAAATGGAAATACTTTTGAAATAGAAGGAGAAGAGCTATTAGCTAGAGCTTTCTGTCATGAAATAGATCACTTGGATGGAGTATTATTTGTAGATAAAGTAGAAAAATAGTAGGAGTGATATAAATGAAAATAGTATTTATGGGAACACCAGACATTGCTAAAGGATGTCTAGAAAAATTAATAAATGAAAAACTAAATGTGGTAGGAGTAGTTACCCAAGCTGATAAACCAATTGGAAGAGGTAAAAAAATGGGGATGCCTCCTGTTAAGGAATTGGCATTAGAACATAACATACCTGTATATCAACCTATTAAAGCTAGGGATGAACAATTTATAAGTACATTAAAAGAAATCAATCCAGATTTAATAATAGTTGTGGCTTATGGTCAAATTCTTCCTAAAGCATTGCTTGATATACCAAAATTAGGATGTGTTAATGTACATGTGTCATTGCTTCCAAAATACAGAGGGGCCGCACCAATCAACTGGGTGATAATAAATGGAGAAGAAAAAACTGGTGTTACTACAATGTATATGGATGAAGGACTAGATACAGGAGATATAATACTTCAAAGTGAATTTGCACTAAGTAATGAAATTACAGCAGGTGAGCTTCACCATATGATGATAGAACAAGGTGGAAATCTTTTAATAGAAACTATTGATAAAATAGAAAAAGGATGTGCCCCAAGAATAAAGCAAAATGATGATGAGTCATCATATGCCCCTATAATGAATAAATCTTTGGGAAATATAGATTTTACTAAGACTGCTAAAGAAATTCATAATTTAGTTAGAGGTGTTAACCCTTGGCCAAGTGCATATACAACTTATGAAGGCAAAACTATGAAAGTTTGGAAGACTAAAGTTTTAAATGAAGTAAGTAGTAAATCATCTGGAACAATACTTAAAGTTGATAAGGATGGTATAAGAATATCAACAAAAGATAATGTTTTATTAATTGAGGAAATACAAATGCCAAACAAAAAAAGAGTGGCAGTTTGTGAATATATAAAAGGAAATAAGATTGAGGAGAATATTATTCTAGGTTAGGTTTATTATGACTGATATAAAAAAATACGTTAAAGTAATTAATATTTTTCTAATAACTCTTATTTTAAGTGCCTTACTTATTCATTTATTTTTATTCAAATATATAAATATACTTTCTTTAGTGATAAATCTTATAATCATTGGAATAATAGTATTAATATTATTTTCCACTATAATAACTTATTTTACTTTGAATGATAAGAAAGTTAATAAATATTTAATGAAAATAAACTATAAAATAATAAGATGCATATTTCCCATAATAAGTAATATGAGTAAATTTGTGGGTATATCAAAAGATGAAATAAGAAAAATATTTATAAAAATAAATAATGCTTATATTTACAGTAAGAAATATAATTTAAATAGTGAAGATTTAATAATTTTAATACCTCACTGTATTCAAAATCATAATTGCAAGCTGAAGGTGACAAATGATATTGATAACTGTAAAAAGTGTGGTATGTGTAAAATAAACGAACTACTGAAACTAAAGGGAAAATATAATGTAAAAGTGTTCGTAGCTACAGGAGGAACTCTGGCAAGAAAAATCATTATTGATAATAAACCAAGAGCGGTCATAGCTGTAGCTTGCGAAAGAGATCTAACATCAGGTGTAAAAGATGTTAAAGGGATTTCGGTTCTTGGAGTTTTTAACTCTAGACCTTATGGACCTTGTATAAATACAAATATTAATATTAAAGAAATAGAGAAAGCAATAGATTTCTTTACTAAAAAATAAGGAGAGTGTTTTATATGTATCCTATGTATGGATATGGCGGTTTAGGATATGGAATAGATCCAACTATGATACTATTAATACCGGCAATATTATTAACTTTATATGCACAATTTAAAGTTAATTCAACAACCAGTAGATTTTTAAACGTTAGAAGTGGTAGAGGATATACAGGAGAAGAAACAGCTAGAAAAATATTAGATAGTAATGGATTATTTAATGTTAGAATAGAAATGGTTAGAGGAAGACTTAGTGATCATTATGATCCAAGATCTAAGGTTTTAAGGCTATCCCAAGATGTTTATAGTAGTACATCTATAACATCTGTGGCTGTGGCTGCTCATGAGTGTGGTCATGCTATACAACATGCTCATGGATATGCACCTTTAAACATAAGAAGTAGCCTAGTTCCTGTTGTAAATTTCACGTCAAACATGTCTTGGATATTTATAATGCTAGGATTTTTTACAAGAGGGATTTTTTTACAAATAGGTATATTATTATTTTCTGCTTCAGTGTTATTCCAAATAGTAACACTACCTGTGGAATTTAATGCTTCAAGTAGGGCCTTAAATCAACTTACATCTTTAGGAATAGTAGATGATAGAGAAGTGAGACAAAGTAGAAAAGTACTTCAAGCAGCAGCTCTAACTTATGTGGCAGCAGCATTTACTGCAATACTTCAATTACTAAGATTAGTGATGATTGCAAATAGTCGTGATGATTAATATTTAGGTCCTAGTTTACTAGGACCTGTTTTGTTTTGAACAAAGTAAATTTCAAAAATAAAATAAATCAAAACTTAATTAAATTTTGACAAACAAGGAGAAAATTATGAACTCAAGAGAAATAGCATACAAAGTTCTTTTAGATATAGAAAAGAACAAAAATTATTCAAATATGGCAATCAATAAACACTTTAAGGATAAGAATTTATCGAGCCAAGATAGAGGATTAGCAACAGAAATAATATACGGTGTAATAGAAAATAAATATTACATAGATTATATGATTGATAAATTATCAAAAGTAAAAACAAATAAAATGGAGATATACGTTAAAACCTTATTAAGGATGGGGATATATCAAATAATATTTTTGAATAGTATATCTGATTATGCTGCTGTAAATGAAACTGTAAATTTAGCTAAGAAAAATAATTCTAAAGTTTCGGGATTTATCAATGGAATACTTAGAAATGTTATAAGACAAAAAGAAACTATAGGAGAAATAAAAGTTAAGGATGATGTAGATTATCTAGCTATAAAATACTCTTATGACAAGTGGATGATAAGAAATTGGATGATACATTTTGGGAAAGAATTTACAAAAGATTTATTAGAAGCTAATAGTGAGAGACCTAATATATATTTAAGAACAAATACTTTAAAAATAACTAGAGATGAATTAATTGAAAAATTGGAAAAACAAAATATTAAAGCATCTAAAGTGAATATTATAGATGAAGCTATAAAAGTTGAACATTTAAAAGATATAGAAAATAACCAACTTTATAAAGAAGGATTATTTACTGTACAAGACATAAGTTCTATGCTTGTGGGCAAAATTATGAATCCAAAAGAAAATGCTTTGGTTTTAGATGTATGTAGTGCTCCTGGTGGGAAAACTACACATATGGCCACATTAATGAATAACACTGGACAAGTAGTGTCTAGAGATATTTATGAGCATAAATTGAAGTTAATAAAAGCGTCTTGCAAAAGACTTAATATTACTAATGTAGATGTGCAAGAATATGATGGATTAGCTTTAGATAAAGATAGTATAGGAAAATTTGATTATGTTTTAGCAGATGTTCCATGTTCCGGGTTGGGAATAATTAGAAGAAAGCCGGAAATAAAATATAAAGAAAAAGAAGAATTTAGAGATTTACCACCAATTCAAAAGAAAATACTTGAAAATTCATCTAAGTATGTTAAAAAAGGTGGAACTTTAATATATAGTACTTGCACTATACAAGATAGTGAAAATATTGATGTGATAAATGAATTTTTACAAAAAAATAAAAACTTTGAATTAGTTCCTATAAATGAAGTTAATGTGGATTTAGATAATCAAGAAAAAGGTTATATGAAGATTTATCCTAATGTTCATGAAATGGACGGTTTCTTTATATCAAAATTAATTAGAGTAAGGTAGTGATGAAATGACAGTAAATAAAGTAGCATTAAAAAATATGACAGAAGACGAGTTAAAAGAATTTTTAAAAAGTATAGGTGAAAAAACCTTTAGAGGGAGCCAAATATTTTCTTGGATATATAAAGGTGCCAAAACTTTTGACGATATGAATAATATACCGAAAAGTTTAAGAGAAAAATTAGAAGAAGTATCTTATATAGGAAATATAAAACAAGAATTGTCATTGGAATCCAAAATAGATAAGTGTAAAAAGTATTTATTTGAATTAAATGATGGAAATGTAGTGGAAACAGTTATGATGGATTATGGAGATAGAATAACTGTGTGCATATCAAATCAAGTAGGGTGTAGAATGGGATGTAAATTTTGTGCATCAACATTAGACGGATTAATTAGAAACTTAGAACCTTGGGAAATTTTAGACCAAATTATTAAAGTTCAAGAAGACACTAACAAAAGGGTATCTAATATAGTGTTAATGGGTAGTGGAGAACCGTTGGATAATTTTGAAAATACTAAAAAGTTTTTAAAATTAGTAAATGATAAAAATGGATTAAATATAGGATATAGACATATAACTTTATCTACTTGTGGTGTTGTGCCTAAAATGTACGAATTTGCAGATTTGCAATTACCTGTTAATTTGGCCCTTTCACTACATTCTCCTTTTGATGAAGAACGAAAAAAAATAATGCCAGTTGCCAATGCATATAAGATAGATGATATAATAAAAGCATGTAAGTATTATATTGAAAAAACGAATAGAAGAGTAACTTTTGAATATTCGTTAATTAAAGGCGTAAATGATTCTAAAAAAGAAGCTGATGCAATTGTAAAACTTTTAAAAGGAATGTTATGTCATGTTAACTTAATTCCTATCAACAAAGTAGAAGAAAGAGATTTTGAAAGACCTGATAAAACTTATATTTATAAGTTTAGAGATATCCTAGAAAAAAACAATATTCCAGCAACAGTTAGAATATCTATGGGATCTGATATAGGAGGAGCTTGTGGTCAGCTTAGACGTAAGCACAAGTAAATAAGGAGGGTAATTGCTATGATTTATAATTGTGACTCTCATGTGGGAAAAGTTAGAAAAAATAATGAAGACTACTGTATGGGGGAAATTATACAAATAGAAGATGATTGTATAGGAATATTTGCTTTAGCTGATGGTATGGGTGGCCATAACAAAGGAGAGGTAGCAAGTAAAATAGCAGTAGAAAATATTATAGATTTTTTGAAAGAGAATATTTTTCAAAGTGGTGGCATAAAAATGGATTACTTAGATGACATAATTAAACAAGGATACAATTATGCAAATAAGAAAATTTATAAAAGAGCTTTAGAAGATAACTCTTGTGAAGGGATGGGTACTACTTTAGTTGTAGCTGTTATTTATAAAAATGATGTAATTATAGCCAATGTCGGTGATAGTAGAGGTTATTTATTGAAAAGTGATAATTTTAGAAAAATAACTAAAGATCACTCTGTTGTGGAAGAATTGGTAAATGCTCACTTAATAACTGAAGAAGAAGCTAGATTCCATCCTCGTAGAAATCAAATTACACGAGCAATGGGAGCAGAAGAAATAATTATAGTAGATATATTTAGAGAAAAAGTAGAAAAAGATGATATGTTACTTTTAGCAACAGATGGACTTACTGGTTGTGTAGAAGATGAATCTATAAAAAATATTATTAAACAAGATAAAGATATTAAAGAAATTTGCCAAGATTTAATTAATGAGGCTAATAATAATTCTGGCAAGGACAATATATCTGTTATCTTAAGCAAGATTGATTAGGATGGTGATATTGTGGGAGAAACAATTTTAGGTAATAGATACGAGATAATAAGGAAAATTGGAGATGGAGGAATGGCCTTTGTTTATGAAGCAAAGGATAGACTTCTAAATAGGGTGGTAGCTGTAAAAGTTTTAAGACCGGAATTTGTTGACGACGAGGAATTTTTAGTGAAATTTAAAAGAGAAGCAGAAGCCGTAGCTAATATATCTCACCCTAATATAGTAAACGTATATGATGTAGGTTGTGACGGAAAAGTAAATTATATAGTCATGGAATATGTAGATGGGCAAAATCTAAAAGAAATTATAAAAAATGAAGGAACTTTAGATGAATATACTGCTCTTGATATAACTAAACAAATAGCAAAAGCTCTTGGAGCAGCTCATAAAAAAGGTGTTATACACAGAGATATAAAGCCTCATAATATATTAATATCAAGTGAAGGTAGAAATGTAAAAGTTGCAGATTTTGGAATAGCTAAAGCAGCTACAAATTCTACTATGACTAATATAGGAAGTATTATAGGATCTGTTCACTATTTTTCACCAGAGCAAGCTAAAGGTAAATCGGTAAAAAATAACGCAGACTTATATTCTTTAGGAATTGTTTTATATGAAATGTTATTAGGTAAAGTACCTTTTAAAGGCGATAGTCCTATTTCAATAGCTCTTCAACATATAAATGAAGACATAGAATTTACTTTGGAAGAAAAAACCCAAGTACCTCAAAGTATTAGAACATTAATAAAAAAATTAACAGAAAAATCTCCAGAAGACAGATATCAAAGTAGCGAAGAAGTTATAGAAGATATTGAATATATTGAACAAAATATAGATTTAGATTTTATTAAACAATATGATGATTTTGCTACAAGAAGAATACCGCCAGTTGAAGTGGTAGATGAGTCTAAATTTAAAACATTAGGAAAAGAACAAAGTAGAGATGTTAAAGACGATGATTTTATTGAATCTGAAAGAGAAGATATCAATAACTATGAAAGAAGACCTAAAAATAAAAAAAGAAGAGGATTTAAAGGTGTCCTGATTGGATTGCTTGTATTAGCTATGCTTGGAGCAGTAGGAGTTGTAACTAATGGATTTGGCCTTTTAAATAAAAATGAACAGGTTGAAGTAATAAAAACGCCTAATTTACTTAATATGAGCTTGGAAAATGCAAATAAAGTTATTAATGATTTAGGATTAAAATTAGCTATAACTGAAAAGCATGATTCTGAGGTAGAAAAAAACCATGTTATATCTCAAACTCCACCAGAAGGAACTGAACTTGAAAAAGGAGATACTGTTACCATAGTAATTAGTTTAGGGCCAGAAGAACTATCAGTTCCGAATTTAATTGGATTTTCATTAAAAGATGCTAAGACAATTCTTAAAGATAAGGGACTAGAATTAGGTAGTGTAAGTTACAGTTACAGTGAAATTTATGAAGAAGGTACTGTAATCAATCAAAATCCAGTTGCAGGTGTTGGAAGTGTTAAAAAAGGCGATATTGTTAATATTGTTGTAAGTAAGGGAGAAAAGCCAACGGAAGAAAAGCCAACAGAAGAAAAGCCAACAGAGGAAAAACCAACAGAGGAAAAACCAACAGAGGAAAAACCAACAGAAGGTGATAATTCTAACAACGGTAGTGATGATGACTCAGAAAACACACAAGGTGGAAGTAATAACTCTGGAGACAAAGAAACTAGCAATGTCAATAGTAAAGATATAGATAATGATTAAAGAATAAAAATAAATCATATATACAAAATATAAGTAAGCATAATGCTTACTTATATTTATTTTTTTGAAAAAAAGAGATAAAAAATAATATATAAGAATTAAATTTAAAATAATAAAAATATTGTGGTAATATATAATAAAGTGCTAAAAATAAGGAGGCAATTAATGTTAGATGGAAGGATAATGAAAGGAATAGGGGGATTCTACTATGTAGATACAGAAAAGGGACTGTATGAATGTAGAGCTAGAGGAATATTTAGAAAAAATAAGCAAACTCCTTTAGTAGGTGATAGAGTGAAAATTAGCATAGTTGATGAAGAGAAAAAAATTGGTGTTGTAGAAACTATTGATAAAAGAGATAGTGAACTTATAAGACCTCCCATTGCTAATGTGGAAAAAGCCTTAATAGTTTTTGCTGTAAAGAACCCTGCACCTCATTTATCTTTATTAGATAGATTTATAGTTCTTGCTGAAAAAGAAAATTTAGAAATTGTAATTATTCTTACAAAAGTTGATTTAGATGATGATGACACTACAAATAAAATAAAAGAAATATATGAGTTAAGTGGATATAAGGTAATTCCTGTAAGCAGCAAGTCTAAAGACAATATAGATAAGGTAAAAGAAGAGCTAAATAACAGTGTAGTAGTATTTGCGGGGCCATCAGGAGTTGGAAAATCCAGTTTATTAAATGAAATAGATCCAAATTTTAAGTTACAAACTGGAGAAGTTAGTGATAAAATCAAAAGAGGAAAACATACCACAAGACATGCCGAACTTTTAAAACTACAATGTGGAGGTATAGTTGCAGATACACCAGGTTTTTCTTCATTAACATTAGATGATATGGAAGAAAGTGAATTAAAAGAATACTTTATAGAATTTGATGAAGTTAATAACTGCAGATTTGGAAATAAATGCATACATGAAAATGAGCCAGGTTGTGGAGTTAAAGAAGCTGTTGAAGCAGGGGAAATTTCTAAAGTAAGGTATGAAAGTTACATACAATTGCTTAATGAGATAAGACAAGGGAAAAGGAGATATTAAAAATGATAAAATTAGCACCATCAATACTATCAGCAGATTTTGCGAAACTATTAGAAGATGTTAAAAAGGTAGAAAAAGCAGGATGTGAATATTTACACATAGATGTTATGGATGGACATTTTGTTCCTAATATAACACTAGGTCCTGGAATAGTTAAATCATTAAGAAAAGATGTTAATATGGTATTTGATACACATCTTATGATTGAAAATCCAGATAATTATATTAAAGATTTTGTTGATGCAGGAAGTGATTTAATTGTAGTGCATGTTGAAGCTTGTAGACATTTACATAGAACTATACAAAATATTAAGTCGCACAATGTAAAAGCAGGCGTAGCTTTAAATCCTGCCACACCAATAGAAACAATAAAGCATATATTGCAAGATATAGATATGGTACTTATAATGACTGTAAACCCTGGTTTTGGAGGACAATCATTTATTGGAAGTATGATAGAAAAAATAAAAGAATTAAAGCAGTTAATAGATGAAAAAAATCTTAATGTTGATATACAAGTAGATGGCGGTATAAAACCAAGTAATATACATGAGGTAGTAGAAGCTGGAGCAAATGTAATAGTAGCAGGATCAGCTATATTTAATAGTGAAAACATAGAAGAAACTGTAAAGTTAATGAGAAAGAATGCGAGTTTTTAGGAGATATTGATGAAAGTTTGTATTATATTAAATGGCGAAATAAAAAATTATAATAAAACAAAAGAAATAATACTTAGGGAAAAATATGATTTTATAATAGGAGCCGATGGTGGATGTAATCATTTATATAAAATGAATATAATACCGAATTATATAATAGGAGACTTAGATTCTATTAATAATGATTTAGTAGATTATTATAAAAGTAAAAACATATTTTTTAAAACATATCCATCTCATAAGGATGAAACAGATTCACAAATTTGTATTTATCTAGCAAAAGAACTAAAAGCAAAAAAAATAGATTTTTACGGTTCTTTAGGAGGTCGAATAGATCATACTCTTGCAAATATAGGTTTAATGCACTATGTACGAGAAATGAATATAACACCTAGGATAATAACAAGTGAAGAAGAAATTACTATTATAAGAAATGAAGAAATTATTTTGCATGGGAAAAAGGGGGATACTATATCAATTGTACCTATAATGACAGATGTAAATAATATAACTCTTAAAAAGTTAGAGTATCCTTTGAAAAATGCTAAAATGGGATATTTATCATCTTTAGGAATATCTAATGTGATGTTAGAAGATGAATGTATTATAAAAATTGAAGATGGATATGCTTTGATTATAAGAAATTATAATCTTAGTTATTAATAAAAAGATCTTTCTTAATTTAAAATATACCCTTTGTCAAGGACGAGAATGTCTATAGATTTGTGTAATAATTTTATTTTGGAATTTATATGTTAAGAAAATCTAAAATAGATTTTGAAACAAAAATTAAATCAGTTGAAATGTATTTAAATGGTGAAAAAGGTCCAATGGCTATCTGTAAAATGATTAGAGTTGGTAAAATAGCATTTTATGAATGGATTCATAAATATGAGAAGCATGGAGCCGAAGGACTTAAAACATCATCTAAAAATAAATTTTATTCAAATGAAGTTAAAATGTTTGCTATTAATAATTATATTTCTGGTAAGGTCTAGCTAGCAAGATGATTTCTGTATTTAACAGGGAGTCATCTTGTTTAAATTTCATGAGACTGTGAAAAATTTTCTGTAAATAGCTTTCTATGATAAATTTGTTAAGGCGCGGGTAGAATAAAAATCTATCCGTGCCTTAACTTGAATGTAATTCTAATTTAATTGCACGTCAACCCCACCTTTAAAAAAGGTGTTTTTTTGCTAGTTATAAATAATTGTTAATCTAATCGTCCTTCATACATTATTGATAGCTCTCCATAAACTTTCCAAAAATTTCTAAGAGGTAATTCTGTTTTTTAATTGTAAATAAAATAACTCCTAATGCAATGTATTTATTTTAGTATACATTAAAATACCCTATAGAATAGATTTTTTTTAATCGTCTATTCTATAGGGTACATTTTAATTATTAATTAGGAGAAGTCTTTTTATTAATAATTATATATTACCTATATTTACATATTCTATTACAACAAAATATGATAAAATCATATTGATTAAAATAAATTATGACAAGTATATTATTTGTATTTTTTATAAAGTAGGGCAGGTGGAAAAGGAGAATGATTGTTAATAGAAGAGAACTAAAGTATCCAATAGGAGAGATGGATTACTATAAAATCAACAAATTGTTTAATGAAATATTAACTCCTGATATAAATAATGGGAAATATGGATATAGAATCAGAAGCTTATATTTTGACAGTATAAATAATGATGATTATTATGCAAAGGTTGGTGGGGAAGAAGTTAGAAAAAAAATAAGATTAAGGATATATGACACAAAGACAACTCAAGTTAAATTAGAAATAAAAAGGAAAATAAATATAAGTCAAATAAAAGAAACTACGACTATAAGCAAAGAAGATACATTGAGATTAATAAATAAAGACTATAATGTACTTTTAAAATATGATAATGATATAGCACATTCAGCTTATAATATTATGACAATGGGGCAGTATCAACCAGTGGTTTTGGTTGATTATAATAGAAGGGCATATATTCATAATGAAAATAATATAAGGGTTACCCTAGATAGTGATATAAGATCTAATGAGTTTGATTTTAACATGTTTAGTGATGACGTAATTATGACTCCTGCTTTCGATTATTATAATTCTTTGTTAGAAGTTAAGTTTGATGGTGAATTATTTTGTTGGATATCACAAGCGCTTGTAGGTTTAGATACAACTAATCAGTCAATAAGTAAATATTGTAGTGGAAGAAGATTTTATGAAAATTATATATTATAAGGAAGGTTAAGGAAATGAAAGAAACGTTATATAGGTATTTATCAGCACCAAATGGTAATATAACATCATTTGATGCTATAGAAATGATGGGAATAGCTTTGTTGATATCAATGGTTATATTCTGGACTTATAAAATTACTTTTAGTGGAGTTATGTATAATCGTAAATTTAATGTGTCTTTAGTAATGCTAACTCTTGTTACAACGATGGTTATGATAGTAATTGGTAGTGATATAGCACTTTCTTTAGGTATGGTTGGTGCTTTATCTATAGTTCGTTTTAGAACTGCTATAAAAGATCCAAGAGACACAGGATATATATTTTGGTGTATAGCTATTGGTATTAGTGTTGGTAGTGGTAATTACATGATAGCAACTGTAGGGTCATTATTTTTATTTGTTGTGTTATCCATATTTAGCTTTAGTGGTTTTGGAAGAGAGGATAGATATATTCTTATAGTGAGAGGTCTTAGAGACAAAGAAGAAGATATAATGAGGTGTGTTTTTAATGCTTTTAAGGGGAATCAATTAAGAGCTAAAAATTCCGTTGGTAATAATATAGAGATTATTTATCAGATAAAGATGAAAAATAGTGAAGATAAAAATATAGTTGATAGTCTATATAAAATAGAAGGAGTAAATACAGTTAATATTGTAGCTCAAAATGGAGAAACAATAGGTTAGGTGACTTTTATGAAAAAAAATATATTTAGAGCATTAATGGCTTTACTTTTTATTTTTCTGACGTTTTTATCAAGTGCATACATAAAAGATTTTAAAGATAAAGCAAAAAATGAAAAGAAAAAAGGTGAAAAACAAGAACTTAGTAAAAGTTATTTATATGGATTGGAAAATACAAAATTTAATTTACCAGTAGTTATAATAAATACAAATGGAGACTTGATAAAAAGACAAGAAGATATATCTTCTTATGTACAAGTATACGATACTAAAAATTATTACAATATGTTAGATGGTGAACCTGAATTTGTAAGCAAAATTAATATAAGTGTAAGAGGTAATAGTACAAGTAAATATCCTAAAAAGCAGTATAGCTTAGAACTTATTAATAATAATGGGGAAGAAAAAAATAGTAAGTTGCTTGGTATGAAAAAAGGTAGTGATTGGGCTTTAAATGGACCATTTTCAGATAAATCTCTTATGAGAAATTATTTAGTATTTAAAACTAGTAAAAACATTATGGAATATTCACCAGATGTAAGATTTTGTGAAGTATTTGTAGTTGATGATGATAGTAAAACACTTGAAGAAAAGCATTATAAAGGTGTTTATTTGATGATAGAAAAAATAAAAAGAGATAAGAATAGAGTAGATATAACTAAATCTCAAGATAATACGGTAGAAACAAGTTTTATAGCAGTTAAAGATAGAACGAAGAAAAATGATATAAGTTTAAATAACTATGGAATTCAAACTTATATTGATAACTATAGTTTAAATATTGAATACCCTAAGAAAAACTTAACGCCTGATAAATATGAATATATAAATAAATATATTAGTGGATTTGAAAGAGTTTTATATTCGGATAAATTTAATGACCCAATAAACGGATATGCAAAATATATAGATGTAAATTCTTTTGTTGATTATTATATTATAAATGAATTTTTCAAAAACACTGATGCTGGATTATTAAGTACTTATTTTTATAAAGACTATGAAGAAAAAATGAAAGCTGGACCAATATGGGATTTTAACAAATCACTTGGAAATCATAATGAAGAAATAGGCAAACCTTTTGATTATCCTGGATTTTTTATGATTAATAGACCTTGGTTTGATAGACTAATGGAAGATACACATTTCAGTAAAAAGGTTGTTAGTAGATATAAAGAGTTAAGAAAGACTTTTTTAAGCGATAAATATTTACTAGACATGATTGATGAAACAGTAATGATTTTGGGAGATGCCACAAAACGTAATTTTTACAAGTGGCCAATAGAAATATGTAATCAAGCAGAAGTTTTTGAAGAAAATCAAGATATATATAAAGGATATTCATTAGATATAAAACTTTATAAGGAGTTTTTAGATAAAAATACTCATTTATTAAAAGATACAGAAAGCAGGGCTAATTCATATAAAGAAGAAATATCAATGATGAAAAAATTCATAATTAATAGGGGGAAATGGATGGATGACAATATTGATACTCTTAGCAAATGGTCTAGATAGTGGGAGATAAGAAATGAAAAAATTTTTAATTGTAAGTACAGTTATATTTATAATTATTGTAAGTTATATAGATAATGTTAGAACAAATAAAATATCATTTGACAAGACATACTCCACAAAAACAATAAATAAAGAAATATATATAGCTAAAGATAATAAGTGGGAAAAATTTAATATTAAAGGCGTAAATTTGAATTCAGTAAAACCAGGGGTTTATCCAAGTGATAATAATATAACAGAAAAAGAATACTTTAGATGGATATCTTTAATTTATGATATGGGTGCAAATTGTATAAGGGTACAAAATCTTATGGGACAGAATTTTTATAAAGCCTTAGAACAGTTTAACAAGGGCAAAGAAAACCCCATATACTTAATGCAAGGGATATATTTTGATGAAACTTTTTTAAAGGATGGTTATGATCCACAAAATATTGATTTAAAAAAGTATTTCAAAAATAATATAAAACTTACTATTGATTCAGTTCACGGAAATCCATATAGCTATGATAAACCAGATATATTACAACTGTATAGTACAGATGTTTCTAAATATATACTTGGGTATACAATTGGTATAGAATTTGCCAATCATGATTTAATATATACAGAAATTATGAATGAGAGAAAAACTTATAATGGAAAATACATCTATACAGATAAAAATGCTTCATCATTTGAATCTTATTTAGGACAAATGGGAGACTATGCAGCTGGCTATGAACTAAAGACATATAAAAAGCGAAGTATAATAAGTTTTATAGGCTCTTCTGCATATCATGTAGCTAGCTCAAAAGAAAATCTAAACAAAGATAGTAATTTAACAAAATCGTCAGAAGACACTGATAAAGCAAAGGATTATATTGACGTAGAAAATATAAAAGCAAAAAGAAGTTTTAAACCAGGAATAGTAGTATCTTATAATGTATACCCATCTTACTCACAAATAAAGGAATATGAATATAATTTAGAAGAATATTTTAAAAATATAAATAATTATCATAGTATTCCTGTTATAATAAGTGAATTTGGAGTGCCTTCATCTAGAGTAGGAAATGATTTTATAAAAAATAATAAAAATGAAAAAACAAATGAAGAAGAGCAAGGAAATTCTTTAGTTGAAATATATAGAGCTATAAAAAATTCAAAATGTGCAGGCAGTTTTATATTTGAGTTCCAAGATAGTTGGAATAGATCATCGTGGAATACTAAAGAGAGTAAAATACTTGATAGATCAATTTATTGGAGTGATGCACAGACATATTCACAAAGTTTTGGTCTTATGTCATTTGATCCAGGTAAAGATGAAAGTGAATCATATCCAGATAAAAGTATAAAAGAATGGAATAAGGATGATATTGTAAATCGAAATAAAGAGTTAAGTTTGTCTATGAAAAATGATGAAAAATATATATACTTTATAGTTGAATCATCAGGAAAAATTGATTTAAGTAAAAAAAAATTATATATAGATCTTGATATTACTCCAAAATCAGGAAGTAAGGTTAGTTCTCAATTTGATTTAGAATTTGAAAGACCTGTTGATTTTATTATAAATATCAATGGAAAAGAAAATTCTAGAGTATATGTACATGAATATTACAACGAGTTTAATTTTTATGAGAATAAAGAGGAAAATCAACAAAGACCTGATTTGATAAAGGATAAGGTCGATGTGGATAAATTTTCCAAGATATTCATAGAAGTAAGAAAAAAGATGTACATAGAAAGATTAAATGATTTTGTAGATAAAGCAGATTATGAAACTGGTAAATTAGTTTATGGAAATGGAAATCCAAATAATAAAGATTATAATTCTTCAGCGGATTTTTATATGGATAAAAAATATATAGAGATTAGAATTCCGTGGGCTTTATTAAATTTTATGGATCCATCTACAACTAAGATAAAAGATGATTTTTATGAAGAGTTTAAAACTCAGCCATTAAAAATTAAAAATATAAATGTGGGTTTAACTATGAAAGGCGAAGATTCAAAAATAAGAAGGTTAGAAAGTGGTTCATATGCATTTAAAGGATGGACTACACCAAAGTATCATGAAAGATTAAAACAATCTTATTATATTTTGAAGAAAGAATTAAATAAAAAATAGGGGAGATAATATGCTATGCAAAATATAACTCGTATATATATTATGCTAAGCTTCTTCATATATATAATCTCAGCTTCTATTGTATATATGATAGGGAGAGATATAATGGATATTATATTCAATAAAAGAGTTGAAAAACTTAATGAGACTTTTAAAAAAGAAGTACTGACTCAGTTAAACTGTGTAAAGTTAGGAAAAAGTCTTTCTAAGATGGACATTAAATATGTTGATGATAATTTAAGAAAAAAGTACTATATAAAATCTTTTATTAATGCAATAACTGAATTTAATAATGATAAAGAAAATTATAAATTTACAAAAATATATATGAGTAACTTTGAGGTTTTTATTGAAAAATTTATAAATAAGAATAATAAAAAGGATGAAGCAATTAAGGTATATTGTGCAGTTGTTTTGGGAGAGTTTAAATTAAGTAATTATAAAATAAATAACTTTTTAATTAAATCTTTAAATACAAAGTCAATATATTTAAGAGTATCTTCTCTTGAGGCTATTTCAAAGATTGGAAATTTAAATTATTTTTTAGAAGGAATTAAATATATTTCTGATAGTAATCATTATATAAATAATAAAATTTTTATAGATGTATTAAATCAATTTGGAGGAGATCAATATTTAATAAATAAAGAACTTATGAAAAACTTTGATAGTTTTAATACTAATTTTAAAAAGGACATAATAGAGCATTTTAAAAATAATAAAATAGAATATGTAAAAAATAATTTGATAGAAATTTTAAAAAGTCAAAGCTATGGGAAAGAAGTTAAAATAAGTATTATTAAATATTTTTCTGTAGTAAACTATGAACAAGCTCAAGAAGAAATTATTAAGATTCTAAAGGAGTATGACTGGGAATATAGAGCTATTTGTGCTTCTGCATTATCGAGTTATAAAAGTGCAAAAAGTATTAAATCTTTATTAGAAGGTATAACTGATAAAAATTGGTATGTTAGGTATAACTCAGCTATGTCATTATTAGAATTTGATGAAAATATAGTAGAGAAGGCTTTATTAAAAGATGATAAATATTCTAGAGATGTACTTTTTTATGCTATGTTTATGAAAAACAAAATAAGTTTTAATGAATATATTGATAAATCAAAAAAATTAGAGGTAAATTATAATGTTTAAATTAATTATTGAATATTTAAATATATTTTTTATGTATTATATACTTATTTATTCTTTTATATTTTTTATATCTACTATTTCTTCAGTTTTAGATTTAAATGAGAATAAAAGAAAGAAAAAATATTTAAATGATATATCTATAAAAAGTAGTGAAAATTATATACCAATTTCTATATTAGTTCCGGCTTATAATGAGGAAGATACAATTGTAGACTGTATAAATTCTTTACTATATTTAGATTATCCAGAATACGAAATTATTGTTATAGATGATGGCTCAAAGGATAGCACATCTGAAGTAGTAATTAATAATTTTGAACTAAGAAAAATAGCAAGGCCTATTAGAAGAATTGTAGAATGTAAAAAAGAAGATGGCATTTATGAAGGATACACTTTTAACAATAAGGAAATAACACTAATAAGGAAAAAAAATGGTGGTAAAGCAGATGCACTTAATATGGGTATAAATATATCTAAATACCCATTATTCGTTTCACTTGATGCAGATTCAATACTTCAAAGAAACTCATTAAGTAGCATTGTTAGACCATTTATGGAAGATGATACAACTATTGCAGTTGGTGGAAATATAAAAGTAGCTAATCAAGTTATTTTAGATAAAGGTGAAGTTGTAAAAGTTTTTTCTCCAAAAAAATTACTAGTTATTTTACAAACGATAGAATATTATAGAGTATTCCTAACAACTAGAGTTTGGTTTAATAAATTTAATGGTAATTTAATAATTTCTGGTGCATTCGGGTTATTCAAAAAAAGTGCAGCTCTTAATGTTGGAGGATATGATAGAAATACTGTTGGAGAAGATATGGATCTTGTAGTAAAGCTTCATTCATTTTATAGAAAAAATAAACTACCTTATAAAATTAAATATGCATATGATGCAATTTGTTGGTCTCAAGTTCCGGAAAGATATAAAGATTTTAAACATCAAAGAAGGCGTTGGCATATAGGATTAATGACTAGTTTAATAAATCATAAATATATACTTTTAAATCCAAGATATGGCATGGTAGGTGTATTTTCGTTTTTATACTTTTTAATTTATGAACTGTTATCGTGTGTCCTAGATGTGGTAGGATTATTTATAGTAATAGCTTCATACTTTACAGGAATTTTGAATATAGACTTCTTAATTATTTTTTTATTAGTGTATATTTTCTATAGTGCAGTTATATCCATATCATCTATTATGCTTGAAAATTATATGTTTAAATATATCTCAAGTGGATGGTCTATATTAAAGCTAATACTATTTTCTGTAGTTGAAAGTTTTGGATATAGACAAATTTGTTCTTGGTATAGACTAACAGGAATTATAGGTTATAAAAAAAGAAAGCACCAATGGAACAAAATAACTAGAAAGAAACAAAATAAAATTTACAATAATATATAAATGATATTTATCAAAATGTACAAGTCTACAAACATGGTAATTAAGTACACTGATTTATATATTTAAGTGATGTTTGATAATAAGAAAAAATCAATGTAATAAGTAATTTATAATTATAAAATAAAAACCTTCCTTAATATTAAAATGTATCCTATAGAGTAGACAATTTAAAAAAGTCTACTCTATAGGATTTTTTTGTATATAATAAAATAAAAACATTGGGAGCGTAGTAATGAGTAAAAAGTTATTCACAAATGAAGAGATAGAATTATTGTCAAAAAATAAATATGTAAAAAATGTAACTTCAAAAGGAATTACGTATACTGAAGAGTTTAGAAAAATATTCATATTTGAAAATAGTAACGGTAAATTACCGAGACAAGTATTTGAAGAATGTGGATTTGATATAGATATATTAGGCATACATAGGGTTCATTCTGCCGGTAAACGATGGAGAAAGTCATATAAAAAAGAAGAAATTTTAGGTCTTTCAGATACAAGAGAGTTAAATTCAGGTAGGCCTAGAACAAAAGATGTATCATTAGAAGAAAAGTATAGTCGATTAGAGGCTAAATTAAAATTATTGCAAGCGGAAAATGAATTGCTAAAAGAGCATACCTTTCAACAATTAAAGATTCATCCACAAATTAGATATTAGCATATAATGTTTCATCTAGACTTAAGATAGATATAGTACTTAATACAATTGATAATCTTATTGAAAGTATAGGCGATAGCCTACACAAAGATGCACTTATACATTCTGATCAAGGAGCTCATTACACAAGTCCAAAGTTTCAGGGGAAACTGTTGGGATAATGCTCCGCAAGAGTCATTTTTTTGACATTTTAAGGATGGGGTTAATTTTAAAAATTGTAATAGTTTAGATGACGTTAAAAATGAGATAAATGAATATATGGATTATTATAATAATTATGGATATCAATGGAATTTAAAAAAGATGACTTCAATTCAATATAGGAATCATCTTTTGGTTGCCTAGATAGGCTTTTTTTAATTGTCTTTTACAAAGGGTACATTTTATATAATTTAATGGGAAGGTTTTTATATTTGATTTTTTAAGATAAATATAAATAATATGCAGATAACATTTAATTTAAGGTCTATAAAAAATATAATTTGCATAGAAATTAATAAATGTTGTGATATAAACGTAATGGGAAATATTGAAATTTATCTAACATGGGAGGGATAAGTATGAAAATGGTAACTATAAAATTACCAAAATGGCTTTCTAATATTGTTTTAAAATTTATGAGAACGAATAAAAAGTAGAAAATAAAAAATTAGATAAACTTTTAGATAAAAAATGAGAGCCTACATTTCAGTAGGCTCTTTACTAATAAAATAAATTTATTATTAAGCTCTATCAACTTTGTTTGAACGTAAGCATCTTGTACAAACTTTTACTCTTTTTGGAGTTCCATTTTCTATAACTTTGACGTTTCTTAAGTTAGCAGCCCATGTTCTCTTGCTGTGTTTATTTGAATGTGATACTTGGTTTCCTGAAACTTTACCTTTACCACATACGCAACATACTCTTGACATTATATACACCTCCTTAAAATGATAACTATTTTAAGACTAAAAACATATTTATATTAACATAAAATTTGAATTTTTGCAATAAAAATATATAATTGTCCTTAACATATTGAAGATTTTCTCATTATCATATAAAATTATATATATAAATTTTGCTAATGTAAATATTAAAAGAAAAAATAATGATAAAAGTTTATTATCATTATTTTATTATGCTGTAAATAGCTATGTTTTAAAACGCAAAAACTTTATATCTTCTATTTCTTAATACATAGTATTGACAATAAACGTCTTTTTAGTTGATAAATTTAAATAGCTTTTAATTATTAATTACTTATAGTATTATATATCTTGTCTAAAATAGAAATATAAACTATAATTTATTAAAATAAAGGAAATTTGTTGGATTGATGAAATAATAATTCAACATTGTACAAAATATTATTAAAAAAGAAAATGAGGGGGTAAAACCATGACTACTAAAGTAAATAATAAATATGGATGTATAGAAATAGATAAACATGTTATAGCTCAAATTGCATATAGAGCTGCAATGGAGAGTTACGGATTAGTAGGTTTCTCACAAAAGATAAAAGGTATTGTTGAATTGTTAAAAGGAGACAATGCTACTAAAGGCGTTAAAATATATGAAACGGAAGATAATAAAATAGAAATAGAATTATTTGTTATAATGCAATATGGAATTAACATTTCTACTGTAGCAAATAACATAATAGACAGAGTGAAATATTCAGTAGAAAATACTACATCAATAAAAGTTAGCAAAATTGATGTTAACGTGCAAGGTATCAGGGTTAAGTAATATAGGAGGAAGAATATGATTCAATATATAGACGGAAAAATATTTAGAGAAATGTTTGTTTCAGGTGCAAATAATCTTCAAAACAATAAAGATTTAGTTGATAAACTAAACGTATTTCCAGTTCCAGATGGTGATACAGGAACAAACATGTCTTTAACTATATCATATGCAATTAAAGAATTATCTAAAACTCAAAATGATAATATAGCAGATATAGGTAAAGCTCTTTCTAAAGGTTCTTTAATGGGAGCTAGAGGAAACTCAGGAGTAATACTATCACAAATAATAAGAGGAATAGCAAAATCAATAGAAGGTAAAGAAAGCTTAAATGTTGTAGATTTAGCTAATGCTCTTAAAAATGGATCTGATACTGCTTATAAAGCTGTAATTAAGCCTATAGAAGGAACTATTCTTACTGTAGTTAGAGAAAGTGGAGAGTATGCGGTAAAAGTAGCTAAGCCAGATATGGATATGATAGAATTTCTTGAATTAGTAGTAAAGAGAGCTAATGAATCACTAAATAAAACACCAGAATTACTAAAGGCATTAAAAGAAGCTGGAGTTGTAGACTCAGGTGGTAAAGGACTAGTTCTTATGTATGAAGGTATGCTATCTTCACTAAAAGGAAATAACATAGAGTCAGTGGAAGGTGGAACATCATCTAACGTAGAGATTAACGTGGAGCGAAATATATCAAGTGAAGATATAAAATTCCAATACTGTACAGAATTTATTTTAGAAAGTGATAAAATAGACGATTTAGCAGTAAGAGATATGTACATGAAATTTGGAGATAGTTTAGCTGTAGTTGGAGATGAAGGTGTAATAAAAGTACATGTTCACACAAATGACCCAGGTCTTGCTATACAAGAGGCATTAAAATACGGACAATTATTAACAATAAAAATAGAAAATATGAAACTTCAACATGAAAATAAGGTACTAAATGAAACGGCTCAAACACAAGATATACCTGTTGAAGAAAAAGATTACGGATTTATAGCTACTTCTATGGGTGAAGGTTTAGCACAAATATTTAAAGATTTTGGAGTTGATCACATAATAGAAGGTGGTCAAACTATGAACCCTAGTACAGAAGATTTTATGAAAGCAATAGAAAATTTGAATGCTAAAAATATAATAATATTACCAAATAACAGTAATATAATAATGGCTGCTAATCAAGCTAAAGAATTAAGTGATAAAAACATAATAGTTATACCAACTAAAAATGTTGCACAAGCTTTTGCTACTTTAGTAACATTCGATGCAGATGCAGATGTAAGTCAAAATGAAGCAAATATGATGGAGGTTTTATCTTCAGTAAAATCAGGTCAAGTAACTTATGCTGTAAGAGACACGGTTATAAATGATGTGGAAGTAAAAGAAGGAAATATAATAGGTATCGCTGAAGGTAAATTACTATCTGCAGGAGATAGGGTTGATGAAATAACTACTGACCTTATAGAAAAATTAGTAGATGAAGATAGTGCGATAATAACTTTATTCTATGGTGAAGATACTAATGAGGAAGAAGCCGAAGCCTTAAGAGATTCATTGGAAGAAAAATTTGAAGATATAGATGTGGAATTACACTATGGAGGACAACCTCTTTATTATTACTTAATTTCAGTTGAATAATGATTAACTAGTCCTGTATAATCGTACTATAAATTAGTATGTTATACAGGATTTTTTATTCGCAAGGGAATAATATTTGTAGGTGATAATTATGAATAAATTGAATAAAGAAATACAATTTGTAAAAGGAATAGGTCCTAAAAGAGCTGAAAAACTTCATAAGCTTAATATCTTTACTCTAAAAGATCTAATATACTATTTTCCAAGGCAATATGAGGATAGAAGTGTTGTAAAAAAAATCAATCAATTGGAAAATGAAGATAAAGTATCGATTAAAGGTATTATAACTAAAATAAATACCTATAGTCCAAGAAAAGGTATGAAACTAACTAGAATGGATATAAGAGATGATAGTGGATATATAAAAATATCATTCTTTAACCAAGAGTATATTACAAAGGTGTTTAAAAGTGGAGATAGTATTTTAGTTTTTGGAAAAGTTAAGATAGAAAACAATTTTAAAGAATTTATACCTATTGAGGTTGAACATTATACTAACAAACCAATTTCTACTTGTAAAATTGAGCCAGTATATCCTTTGACTTATGGTCTGACTAATAAAGAGCTACAAGGAATGATAAAATCAGCTCTTACAAAGGAAGAGTTTAAGATAAAAGAATATTTACCTCAATATATACTGGAAAAATATAAATTATGTGGAATTGATTTTGCTGTTAGAAATATACATTCACCTACTAATAAAGAAGCTTTAAAAATTGCTTTATATAGATTAGTTTTTGAAGAATTTCTAATTTTACAGTTAGGACTATTTTATTTTAAAAGTGGGATAAATGAAGCTAGTGGAATAAGATTTGAAGAAAAAGAAAAATTAAAGGATATAATAAAATCTCTTCCGTTTAAATTAACTAAAGCTCAGAGTCGAGCATTAAATGAAATTACTGAAGATATGACATCGCAAAATGTAATGAATAGATTGGTTCAAGGTGATGTTGGAAGTGGAAAAACAGTTGTAGCATTACTTGCATTAGCAACCTCAGTTTTAAATGGCTATCAGGGCGCTTTAATGGCGCCTACAGAGATTTTAGCATCACAACACTACGATTCGTTCAAGGAGACATTAGGAACCTTTAATATTAAATCTGAGTTACTGGTAGGAAGTCTTACAAAGAAGCAAAAAGAAAAAGTATTAGAAAAAGTAAAAAAACAAGAGGTAGATATTCTTATTGGAACGCATGCTCTTATAGAAGATAAGGTGGAATTCAAAAATTTAGGAATAGTTATAACAGATGAACAACATAGATTTGGTGTTAGACAAAGAGGAAGATTATCAAATAAAGGAGATAGCCCTGATATTTTAGTAATGACAGCAACGCCTATACCTAGAACATTAGCTTTAATTTTATACGGAGATTTAGATATATCTATAATAGACGAGTTGCCACCAGGAAGGCAACCTGTAGAAACTATTGCTATAGAACATAAAAGAAGAAATGAAGCTTATGAGAATTTAGTAAGAGGTGAAGTTGAAAAAGGAAGACAAGTTTATGTGGTTTGTCCTTTAGTAGATGAGAGTGAGAAAATAGAAGCTACAGCAGCAGTTGAACTTGTGGAAGAACTAAAAAGAGAATTCTTTTCAGATTTAAGGGTAGGTCTACTTCATGGTAAGATGAGACCAAGTGAAAAAGATGCCATAATGGATGATTTTAAAAATAAAAAGTTAGACATATTAGTATCTACTACAGTTATTGAAGTTGGAGTAAATGTACCTAATGCTACATTGATGATAATAGAAAATGCAGAAAGATTTGGTCTAGCTCAACTTCATCAACTTAGAGGACGTGTTGGAAGAGGAAAACATAAATCCTACTGTATACTTATTTATAACTCAAAAACTGAAGTCTGTAGAGAAAGAATGGCTATTATGGAAGAAACTACAGATGGATTTAAAATATCTCAAAAAGACTTAGAAATAAGAGGGCCGGGAGAATTTTTTGGAACAAGACAACATGGTCTTCCAGAGTTAAAAGTTGCAAATATTTTTAAACACATTAAAATATTAAAACAGGTTCAATTAGAGGCTAGATACATAATCGGTCAAGATGTAAAATTACAACAAGAAGATAATAAAAGATTAAAAGAAGAAATATTGTATAAATTTAGTGAACGTGAAGAAATCTCATTAAATTAATTGAAATTTATGGTAAAATAAAGAAAGGAGACATGATTTTGAGAGTTATTTCAGGAAAAGCAAGAGGACTAAAATTAAATGCTCCTAAAAATGATGACGTAAGACCTACAACAGATAGAGTTAAAGAATCTTTATTTAATATAATTAATCCATATATAATGGATAGTAATATATTAGATTTATTTGCTGGTACAGGTTCTTTAGGAATTGAGTGTTTATCAAGAGGAGCGAATAAATGTATTTTTATAGATAATAGTAAGGAAAGTATAAATATTGTAAAGTCTAATATAAAAAAGGCGAGAGTTGAGAATGAAAGCATAGTATTAAATTTAGATTTTAAAAGTGCTATAAATTCTCTAGCTTTAAAAAATGAAAAATTTGATGTTATATTTATGGACCCTCCATATTATAAGAATATGTTTAGTGATGCATTAGGTAGTATAGATAACAATAGCCTTTTAAAAGAAGATGGGATTATTGTTGTAGAACATGATACTAAAGATAAGTTTCCAGATAATATTGGCAGGTTATATAAAAGCAGAGACAAAAAATATGGAAATACAGCATTAACATTCTATAAAGTGGAGGAATAGCATGGACAAACCAATGCGTAAAGCAATATTTGCTGGTAGTTTTGATCCAATTACAAATGGACACTTAGATATAATTTTTAGAGCTGCCAAATTATTTGATGAATTACAAATAGGAGTACTTATAAATCCTAATAAAAAGGGGCTTTTTACATTAGAAGAAAGAGTTGAGTTAATTAAGATTTGTACAAAAGAGTTAAATAATATTAAAGTTATTGAATTCCAAGGTTTACTAGTTAATTATTGTAAAGAACATGGAATAGATACTTTAGTTAGAGGAGTAAGAAGTGAAGACGATGTCAATTATGAGCTACAAATGGCTCATATGAACAAAGAATTAAATCCTGACATTGAAACAATATTCTTACCAACTAACAAACAGTACTCTTTTGTAAGTTCGTCATTAATTAAAGAAGTTTTAAACTTTGGAGCCGATGTTAAGAATTTAGTGCCTAAAGAAGTTATTAAGGCAATAGAAAATAAGACGAAATAGTAATTTAGGGGGATTAGTATGAAAATAGATTTAGAAATTATGGATTTATTTCAAGAGCTAGAAGAATTAATAGAAAATGCACCGCTTAAAGGCTTGGCAAGGAAATCAATTAGTATAGAAAAAGAAGAAATTCTTGCTATAATTAATGATATAAAAGCATTAATGCCAGAGGAAGTAAATCAAGCAATATGGATAAATAGAGAAAGACAAAGAATAATAACAGAAGCAAAAGCAGAAGCAGAACAAATTATAGAACAAGCTAACCAGGAAGCTCAAATTAAGGCTAGAGAAGGAGAGAAGTTCGAAGAAAATCTTAAACAGCAATTTGATGATATTGTAGAATCTAATGAAGTAGTAGAAAAAGCTAAAGAAAGAGCTTCAGAAATTATAAGTAAAGCAGAGTCATATGCACTTGAAATTAGAGAAGGTTCTATTGAATATGCAGAAGATGTAATAAGTTCTGTTGAACAAAATTTAATTGAAACTTTGGAAATCGTAAAAAGAAATAAAAGAGAATTAAGAGAAGAATAGAAAATAAGCTCCCAGTTGAATTGGGAGCTTTCCTTATTTTATAAATTAATCCCTTGTTATGTATAAAAAATATAGATTAAATATTATATAAATAATTACAGTTACAATTAGAAATATTTTAAAGTTATAAAAATAATGATTTAGAATGCTGTTATTATAAATAGAATCATAAATAGATGAAAAATTTGAAACAGGTAAATAATTTTTACTTACAGGGTAAAGTAAAAAAGTATATAAAGCTGCAAATATACCGTGTAAAAATTTGTTGAATATGTAGATATTAGTTTTAATGTCTGTTTTAGCTATAAAGCTACAACATTGAGCTAATATAGATAAACCACTAAAACCTATAATAAAACTACATAAACTAGCTTTAATTGCCTCAGAGATATATGTAATATTAGCAACATTATTGCAACCTATAGTTATTTCAAATAATCCACTAATAAAAGCAGAACAAACTTCTTTTGTTATACCTAAAAAAGAAAAGAAAAAACATAGTATAGTAGATATACCATCTATTATATTGAATAAAACTAATATTTTAAAAACAACAGAAAAAATTATTACAAAACCACCAACAGCCAACAACGTATTTACACCAGTTACAACGGAATTCCCAAAAGAAATAAAAAAACCATCTTTTTCAGGAGTATTAATTATGTATTTTATATTATTTATTATGGTTTTATTTGATTTTTCTCTTTTTTCTTTTCCGTATCGTCTAAAAAGTAAACCGACGGTTATGGCGCCTAAGTAATGACATATGAGCATTACATATCCTAAGGATGCATCATTTAACATGCCAACAGCAACTGCACCAATTATGAATAAAGGACCAGATGTGGAACAAAAAGACACTAATCTTTGCCCCTCATATTGAGAAATATCTTGCTCTAACCTTAAATCAGAGGCTAGTCTAGCTCCAACAGGATAACCTGATACAGCTGAAATAGCAAAAACCAATGCACTTTTACCAGACACATTAAAAATAAGCTGTGTTATGGGGTTTATTATAGCACCTATAATATCAACAACCTTCAATGAAACTATTAAATTAGCACCAATTATAAAAGGAAGTAAAGAGGGCATCAATATATTAACCCATATATGTATTCCATTCTTTGCAGCTTCAATGGAATCGTTGGGAAAAATTATGATCCCAATGATTAATAATAAAACTATGATTTTGGGTAAAAAATATTTTGTTAATTTTGATATGTTCATAAAATCACCTATATAATAAAGACTTTAAGGTATTATATTAATTTTAAAAGTAAAATATGAAAAATTCAGTAATTAAAAAGAAAAGGACTATATAGATAATCCTTTTCTTTTTAATTATGGCAAATATTTAGGTGATAAATAATAATCTATTGGCCCTTTTAATAAGTGTTTATTATTTTTATAATAAACAAGATTATACATATTACTAGATTTTAAGTCATATTTGATAAGTGTTTTAAATATAGTGTCGTCAACATGACTTATTTTTGAAAATTTAGTGATGATTTGTATATCGCTAGAGGTTTTAATTTTTTTTATGATTTCACGACCTTTACTATTAAAAGCTAAAACCCTAATGTAAGGAACTGAATTTAGGTCTTTTACGCTTATAATATCTTCTTTTGTAATACCTAATAAAATATTATTTAAAGTTCTTTTTATTTTAGTCATGGTATAACGTTTTGATTTTGTGGAATTTATTAATTCTTCTAAATTAGAAGATGTAAATATATTTGAATAAATTTTATTTTCAATACCTTCATTTACTTCAAAGTAGTTATGTAAATTTTCATAATCTCTAATGATAATAGATGATAATATATTGTAAAACATGTGATCAAATATAGGGGTAAAATTGCTATTAATTTTACTGTTTATTTCATTAAAGGTTGCTTTTGGGACAACATTTTCAATATGTTTTAAATCAGTACTATCCTTTAAAGAATTTCTTATAGCTGTAGCTGAACAAATACTACTACTTATAACACTAGAATTATATTCTGAAGCAACTCTAGTAATAGTGTAAGGTTTAATGGTGCTATTTAATTTGATTAAACTTTTAATATATTCAATACCTAAAATATTATTAGAAGAATTCAAAATTTGTTGAAGTTCATTTTCATCTATATGTAAAAGATTTTGTGTTTTAATATATTCATATAAGGCTTTACTTCTTGCAACGGGGAAAACGTGACCATCGCCTAAATATTTTTTCAAAGTTGATTTAAATTCTTTAGGTTCATGAACTAAAATTTCTGCTATGGTATTTAAAATTTTCACACTACCTTCTTCGCTACCAAAACAAACTGAATTAACACAATTAAGAGAGTTTAAGGTAGTTATAGCTCCATGTGAGAAGATTTCTGCACTTTGGCAAGCATATAGAGTTGGAAGCTCTATTACTAAATCTACACCACTTTTTACTGCCATTTCTGCTCTTGTATATTTATCAAATAAAGCAGGTTCACCTCTTTGTAAGAAAGAACCACTCATTATGGCAAGGGTATGAGTTGCATTTGTTTTTTCTTTTGATTTCTCTAAATGATATTCATGACCATTATGAAATGGGTTGTACTCAACGATTAATCCTAATAAATTCATACAATCCTCCTTATAGTAATTTTTACTACATATTAGTATATTTTTTTTAAAAAGTTGACAAAAATAGAGGAAATACTTGATAATAATAGAATAATATAAAATATGTTATATGGAACATAAATGTATTTTATTATATGAATAATAAGTAAGACATCTTATTTTGAAAGTTAAATTTAATTATTTATTATACCAAATATACAATAAGATAATAGAGTTATGTCGTAATATTTAAATATTACATAAAGGATATTTTTATAAATAGTATGTACTTTTAATTAAAAAGGTGTTATATTTATTATGATTGACAATATAAAGTTAAATAGTTATTTTGAATATTAATTTAAGGAAAATTTTTAAATTTTTAAGGAGGATTGCTAATAATGAAAGTATTAGTATTAAACTGTGGTAGTTCTTCATTAAAATATCAATTAATAGATATGGAAAATGAAGCAGTATTATGTGTAGGATTAGTAGAAAGAATAGGTATAGAAGGTTCTATACTTAAGCAAGAAAAAGATGGTGTGGAAGGTAAATACATAGTTGAACAACCAATGAAAAACCACGAAGAAGCTATAAAATTAGTTTTAGATGCTGTAGTTGACCCAACTTACGGTGGTGTAAAAGATATTAAAGAAGTAGAAGCAGTAGGACACAGAGTTGTTCATGCTGGTGAAAAATTTGCAACTTCAGTTGTTATAACTGACGAAGTAGAAGCTGCTTTAAAAGAATGTATAGACTTAGCTCCACTTCACAACCCAGCTAACATAATGGGAATAGATGCTTGTAAAGCAATACTTCCAGGAGTACCAATGGTAGCTGTATTTGATACTGCATTCCATCAAACAATGCCTAAAAAATCTTACTTATATGGTTTACCACATGAGTTATACACTAAATACGGTGTAAGAAGATATGGATTCCACGGAACTTCTCATAAATATGTATCTCAAAGAGCTGCAGATATGTTAGGAAAAGACATAAAAGATCTTAAAATAGTAACTTGTCACTTAGGAAACGGAGCTTCTATAGCTGCTGTTGATGGTGGTAAATGTGTAGATACTTCTATGGGATTCACTCCATTAGAAGGTTTAATAATGGGAACTAGATGTGGAGATATAGATGCTGCTATATTACCATTCTTAATGAGAAAAGAAAACTTAAATGCTGATCAATTAGATGCAATAATGAATAAACAATCAGGAGTATATGGAATGACTGGTATATCTTCTGACTTTAGAGATATAGAAGGTGCAGCAGAAAAAGGTGATGAAAAAGCTCAAGTTGCTTTAGATGCATATGTACAAAAAGTTAAAAAATATATAGGTTCTTATGCCGCTGAAATGAACGGTGTAGACGCTGTAGTATTCACTGCTGGTGTTGGTGAAAACGGAATAGAAATAAGAGAATCTATAGCTTCAAATATGGAATTCTTAGGAATGAAATTAGACAAAGAAGCTAACAAAGTTAGAGGTAAAGAAAGAGTAATATCTACAGAAGATTCTGCAGTTAAAATATTATTAGTACCTACAAACGAAGAATTAATGATAGCTAGAGATACTTTAGCATTAGTTAAATAATTATAAAATATTTTATTTATTAAAAATATTCTAAATTTTAAGGTAGGCTTGGACCTACCTTAAAATAATTTTAATAACATATTTTGATGATATTTACAGAAGATATTTACAAGTAAAGTATTAAAATCTTATTTTTAACTATCAAGTAAAAATACTTGACAAACATTGACTAGATTTGTATAATAAATTTGGTAATATAACGAGGTGAAAGTATGATAATTAGTCTAGATAAGTTAGATAGAAAAGAAACTGATAAAATAGACTTGAATTTTTCACAAAAAATTGATACTATTAATTATTGTGAGAACACATATAGAATAGCTTCACCGTTAAACCTAATAGGTAAAATATCTAGAACTAATAAAGGATATTACTTAGATGCTAATGTTAGTTTCGAAATAATAGACAATTGTGCTAGGTGTTTAGATGAAGTTAAAGTACCAATAGAATATGCTATAGAAGGTTTCTTGGTGAAAGAAGATTTTGACGAAGATGAGTTTGAAGATTATGATGCTTTTATTATTGACGGTGATGAAGTAAATTTACTTGACATAATAGGACAGACATTAGTTTTTAATTTACCAGTGCAATCTCTTTGCAAAGAAGACTGCGAAGGGCTTTGTCAAAACTGTGGAGCTAACCTAAATAGGGAAACTTGTGCATGTAGCCAAATTGCCAATGACGAGGATGATATAGATCCACGTTTTGCTAAATTAAAAGATTTATTTAAAAATGACTAAGGAGGTGGCTTAAATGGCAGTACCTAAGCGTAAAACAGCTAAATCAAAAACTAAAATGAGAAGAGCGGCTAACTCAAAAATGACAGCAACAGGATTCGTAGAGTGTCCACAATGTCATGAACCAAAATTACCACATAGAGTTTGTCCAGATTGTGGACATTACAAAGGTAAAGAAATAGTATCTGAATAATGATATTTTTAAAAACATGTAGAGTAATCTACATGTTTTTTTGTTAAAATATAAAAGTAAATGAAGTTGAAAAATAAAATAATTACTGTAAAATACTAATAATATTTTGTAGTTATATATAAATTTATACATAAATGTACGAGGAGGTAATTATGAGAATAGTAGTAGATGGAATGGGTGGAGATAATGCTCCTAAAGCCATAGTAGGTGGAGTTGTTGATGCTATAAAAGAATATAATGTAGAAATAGTAATCACAGGAGATAAAGAAATTCTTGAAAAAGAGTTTGCATCATATGAATTTGATAGAAGTAAGTTAGAAATAGTACATACTACAGAAGTTATAGAAAATGAAGATAAACCAGTTCAAGCAATAAGAAGAAAAAAAGATTCATCTATGGTTGTAGGTTTAAATCTAGTAAAAGAAAATCAAGCTAATGCTATAGTATCAGCAGGTAGTACGGGAGCTTTACTTACAGGAGCTACTTTAGTAGTAGGGAGAATAAAAGGAATAGACAGACCTTGTCTTTGTCCTTGTATGCCAAATATAAAAGGAAGTATGACTATAATAGCAGATGGTGGCGCTAATGCAGATTGTAAGCCTAGAAATTTAAGTGAATTTGCTATTATGGCCAATATTTATCTTAAAAAAGTGTTAAATATGGAAAATCCAAGAGTTGGCCTTGCAAACATCGGAGGTGAAGAAGGAAAAGGAAATGAGTTAGTAAAAACTGCTTATGAAGAATTAAAAAATATGGATTTAAATTTTATAGGTAATGTGGAAGGTAGAGATGTTATAGAATCTAAAGCTGATGTAATAGTTTGTGATGGTTTTACAGGTAATATAATGTTAAAAACTTGTGAAGGCGTAGCAATGGGAATGATGAAGCTTATGAAGGAGACTTTAATGAGCAGCACAAAAGGAAAGCTTGGAGCATTATTAATAAAAGAAGACTTAAGAAAACTAAAAGCATTTCTAGACTATTCTGAATATGGTGGAGCTCCTTTCTTAGGAGTAAAAGGTGGAGTAATAAAAGCTCATGGAAGTTCAGACTCAAAAGCTATAAAAAATGCTATAAATCAAGCTATACACTTTGTAAATGGTAATGTGGTAGAAGATATAGAATCATATTTACAAGCAAAAAATGAAGATGCAAAATCTAATGAAAACAAAGAACAAAACTAATAAAAAATCACGTTAAAAAAACTTCCAATCAATTTGGAAGTTTTTTTATTCTAATCTTCTTTTATGAAAACAAATTTTCTACTAGTTGATAAATTATGAGAAAACTTATAATTATTAAATTTAAAGTTTTTTAATTCTTTAGGATCATTTATTTTATTTTCAACTATATATTTTATCATTTGGCCCCTAGCCATTTTTGCTAAAGTTGCAGGAGTCTTTAATTTTCCATCCTTATGGATTTTAAAATCTATATCGATAAATATATCATTTTCTTTTAAAAATCTTCTTACGGTCTTTGCATATTCTTCAGAAGCTAAGTTAACAATCACATTATCTTCACTATATAATTTATTATATATTTTATCACCCCAAAATTTATAAAGATTTTTGTCATGGATTTTTATGGGATATTGCATTTCTAGTCTATAAGGTAAAACTTCATCTAAAGGATTTACCACACCATAAAATGCATCTAAAATTTTTATATGATTATTAGCAAATTCAAAATCTTCTTGAGAAAAATCTTCAGCCTTTATATTTTTAAAAACTAAACCATCATAAGCCAAAAGACCACACACACCTTCTTCTTGGAAATTAAAATCTTGAAAATATGCATAAGACTGAAATGCTATCTTTTCATTAACTTTCATTAAAGACTGTATATCATATGGGCTTAAAGACTTCAATACTTGGACTATTTCTTTTGTTTCATTTGTAAAATATCTATTTGTGCCTATAGTTTTAGCAATTATATTATTAATTTTAATATTCCTCATATTTTTGGCAGGTGAAATAATTGATATCAAACTTTTTACCTCCTAATAATTTGAATCTAATTTGAGTTTTTATTTTAATTTATTCACGATTATATCATATAAAGAGAAAAAAATTCATTTTAAATATAAAATAAATTCATTTGCTATTCAACTATTTTAGATATTATAAAAAAGAAACTATAGTGGAGGAATAGAATGAGAAAAAGGAAAAAATTAATGTCAATTTTAGGTTTATCTTTTGCAATCCTATTATCATATTTAGGTTTTATTACAATCAAGAATAAAACATCTATAAATGCAATGGATACGTTAAGTATTAATATTAATGGAAGTGATATACTTTTCCAGGGAGAGGGTGAATATAACAGTCTAAATGTGGGACAATTGAGTTCTACAACTTCTAATAAATTAACTATTAATAATTTAAACAAGATTGAAAAAATTAAAATTGATGATAAAGAAATAGAATTGAAAAAAGAAATAGGTTTTAATATTGATCAAATTAGTGAAGATAAAAAAATAAAAATATCGGTCTTATATAAGGGACAAAATAAGTATGCAAATTATTATATAAACTCTTATAGCACGGTTTTCCCAGCCTATGAAGTAAGTGCGAATAGTCCTTATGAAGGAGAGTACTACTTAACAACCCATAATGAAAAACATAATTATATTTTTAAATTAGATAATGATGGAAATCTTATTTTTTATAAAGAAGTTGAATCTAATTCTTTTGATTTTAAAAAAATAGTAATACAAGACCATGATATAAGATATGGATATTTAGTTGTTGACAAGGATAGTGAAAGAATTAGTGGAGTAGGATATTCTCCAACCAAACTAGTAATTATGGATGAAAATTATAATGAAATAAATACTATAAAAATGAGTGGATATGGAGAGGTAGATGAAGGAGACTCTCTAGAAAATCATGATTTTATTTATATAGATGATAATCATTATATATTGTCTAGCTATCAAGTAGTTACACCAGATAATATACCAGAAGAGTTAAGTGATGGAAATAAAACGCAAGTAGTTGCTCAAGTTTTACAAGAAGTAAAAGATAATGAAGTAATATGGCAGTGGGTTAGTACAGATTATGAAGAGTTTTATTATATGAGTGAAGAGTATAATACCTTTAGTAAAGAAAATGATACTCCTCTAGACTATGTTCATTTCAACTCTATAACAATAGACCAAAGTGATAATAACTTTGTTTGTTCATTTAGAAATACAGACTCGGTTGTGAAATTAGATAGACAAACTGGTGAAATTATATGGATACTTGGAGGAAAATATGATGAATTTGGATTGACTGAAGAACAATTATTTTCAAGGCAACATCATGCAAGAATTACAGATGATGGATATTTAACTATTTATGATAATGGTGTTGAAAATGAAAATAGTAGAGCTATAAAAATGAAAATAGATGAAAAAAATAAAAGAGTGAATGATTTTAAAGTATATGATGTGGAAGAGTTTTATAAGTATACCGGTTCTGTACAAGAGCTAGATAGTGAGAATGAAGTGTTTCTAATCGGAGTAGGAACTCAAATAGGCGTTAATCAAGACTTGGTTGCCATGGAAAAAAACTATTCTACAGGAGAAGTATATTTTACATTTTCATTTTATAGTGGAGAGAATTTATATAGATGCTACAAATTTGAATAAATAAAAAATCCTTAGCCAATACTGGATAAGGATTTTTTATGCTATTAATCAATGAATTTTAAAATATTTATCTTTTTATGTTGTAAATAAAATAAGAAATAAAAAGTGAAACAAGAGAAAATATCAATCCCATTGCCAAGAAAAATATTATATATATTATCATATTCATGAAAATTAGTAATAAGTAACTTAAATTGAAGTTTAAAAAAATACTAATTAAACAAATTGCAAAGAAAATCAAAAATAATGATAGTATACCAACACTGCTATTCTCAAAATCTTTTTTACTTAAGGAAATATGTGATGAAATGCAAAACATTAAGTAAATAAAAATATAAAAATTAATACTACTCAAGTTATTAATATTGAAAATAGAAATTAATAAGTTTTTACTTAGAGATAGTAATAAAAAAATGGTATTTTCAATATTTATTGAGGATAAGTGAGTAAAATAACTATTAATATTAATGCTTTCATAAATAGAAGGTAGCAATAATTTAAAAGAAAAAATTATAAATAAAGTACCCGATATCATGGGGCCTATACCGATAAAAAAGTTTCCAGCCTTCTCATATAAACTTCTGTCATTATATCTATGAGAAACATATCCAAGAGTTTCTTCATACTTATATCCCCTAAAATTAAATAATTGAAAATTACTTATTTTATGATGAAATATTAAACACATAACTAAATGACCGATTTCATGAACAGCTGTACCAATTACACCAGTAAATAAAATTCCTTTACTGCCAAAAGTTGAGTACACATATAAACTATTTCTTTTTTCAATAAGACTATAAATATATCCAAAAGAAAGAAAAATTCCAGTAAATGATAAAGTGATAAGAATACTATATTTTAATAATAAATAAATCATTTTCCCTCCTTAATTTAATTGATTATTATTAAATACTACCACAGCCTATAAGAATGTCAACAGATTCAAGAACATAAAAATTGTTCTAAAAGTAATATTTAATACATCTAATAAATATAAATATTATAAACAAGGGAGGAGGACAAGGTGATGAAACTATCTGATGAAATTATTAATTCATTATCTCTTAATTTAAGGAATAAGATTAAAACAATTCAAGGAGAGAATATTGAAGAAATAAGACTGAGAATCAACAAACCTTTGATAATTAACGGAAATCAAAAAGACTACTTTTACAATGAAAAGTACAATAAATTGGACAGAAATATGGACAAGGCTTATATAGTAACTAAAGAAGATGTGGATCAGACTTTTCAAATTATATGCAAATACTCTATTCACTCATTTATGGATGACATAAAAAAGGGATTTGTAACTTTAAGAGGAGGACATAGGGTAGGTATAGTTGGAAAAGCCATAGTTGAAAATGGAAAAGTTGAAAATATAAAACATATATCTTCTTTAAATATAAGAATATCCAAGGAAGTTAAAAACTGTTCTGATAAAGTCATGGATCATATTATAAAAAGTCCTACTAAAATAAATAACACCATAATAATATCACCACCTCAGTGTGGTAAAACAACACTTTTAAGAGATATAGTTAGGAGTTTAAGCAGTGGAATTGAGAAATACGACTTTAAGGGTGTAAATCTGGCCTTAATAGATGAAAGAAATGAAATAGCAGGTTCTTATTTGGGAATACCTCAAATGGATGTGGGAATTAGGACAGATATTATAGAAACTTGTCCCAAAGATGTGGGAATAATGATGGTTTTAAGATCTATGTCACCAAATGTAATAGTAACTGATGAAATTGGTACGGAAAAAGATATAAAAGCTTTATATACTGCCTTGAATGGAGGTGTTGGACTTATAACTACAGTACATGGTGACTCCATTGAAGATATAAGAAACAGAAAAGAATTAAATAATTTATTAGATGGAGAATTGTTTAAAAAGGTTATTTTACTTTCTGCAAAAAGGGGACCAGGAACAGTAGAAAAAATATATGATTTACAAGAAAAGAGATGGTACTTTGCAAATTAAAATATTTTTCATAGGAATTTTAATAGGATCCAGTTATCTTATTGGCGATATTATACATAAAGCGTTTATTAAAAGGCATAAGGAATTAAATGAAGTTATTAGAATATTAGAGATAATCAGAATGGATTTGGCTTTTGGGTTGTACACATTAGAAGAAGTTTTTTATAGAGCATCATTAAAACAAGATTATTGCCTTTGTAATTTTTGCAAAGATATGCAAGAAGATTTAAAGAAAGAAGATGGAAGAACTTTAGAGGAGATGTTGAATAAAAACATTATAAAACTGAAAAAGGATACAAATTTACAAAACAAAGAAATAGATGAGTTAAAAAAATTATTTTTAACTTTGGGACAAAGTGATATAGAATCACAGCAAAGACTAATAGATTTAACTTGCGAAAATTTAAAAAAATTTACTAGCGATAGCAAAGAAGAAATTTTTAAAAAGGGTTCACTTTATAAGAAACTGATAACATTTATAGGTATTTGTATAGGAATAATTTTAATTTAGGAGGTTACTATGGAAATAGCATTGATATTAAAAGTTGCAGGTATTGGTATATTAATATCAGTATTAAATATGATCTTAGAAAAAGTTGATAGAAAGGACTGGGCAACACTTACAACTCTTGTTGGTGTGGTAATTGTTTTGGGATTAGTAATAACAGAAATAAGTGATTTATTTAATACGGTTAGAACTATGTTTCAACTTTACTAAAGAGGAGGAGATACTTTGGAAGTTATGCAATTAGTTGGGATTGCAATGGTTTCCACCATACTTTGTTTAGTTATAAAAAAAGATAGACCAGAAATGGCAAATTTTGTTGCAATAACAGCAGGAGTGATAATATTATTATCTGTTGTTATGAAGCTAAATTTTATAATTGAAGGAATACAGTCTTTAGCTGATAAGGTAAATATTCCAGCTATGTACATAAGTTTAATAATTAAGTTGATTGGTATTTGCTATATTATGGAGTTTGCTGTTTCTCTTTGCAACGATTGTGGTGAAAAAAACATTGCGACTAAGTTGGAGTTTGGGGGGAAAATAATCATTATGACAATGTCATTCCCTATACTTTTGTCTATCGTAGATACTATAATAAGTTTAATTTAAAGTAGGAGAATGATTTATTATGAAAAACAAATTTTTAGGTCTTGTTTTAATTATTTTATTCTCTTTTACATCTGCATCCTTTGCACAGGATAAGAACAATGATGAAGAATATGAGGATACTAAAAGTAACATAGATCTATATATAGATAATCAGTTAAGTAAAATAAACATAGATGAAATAGAAAAATATGTAAAAGAAGACAATGTAATAAAAGACATAAATCTAAAAACATATATAAAAGACTTGATAAGTGGAAATGCAAATATATTAGATTTATTTGATAAAAACAAAATTAAAACAGCAGTTTTTTCAGAAATAAAAATTAGTATTAAAATTGCAGTAAGTATTTTAGCATTAGCATTACTATCATCCATAATAAAAAGTTTAGAAAATTCTTTTTCCTCATCAAGTATAAGCACAGTAACAAATTACATAGTTTTTATAACTGTAGTAACATTAACTCTTGTTAGTTTTAAAGATATATTGGCCTTATGTTATTCAACTATAGAAAATATTATAGGACTTGTTAATGTAATTATACCAATAATGATCTCGCTTTTAGTTTTAGTAGGATTTCCAATCACATCTACAGCCTTAAATCCAATTTTTATTGGAGGAATTGCAGCTATAAATATTGTATTTAAAAAATTTGTATTTGTAGCCATATCTTTAGCTTTTGCCATATTAGTAATAAATAACGTAACTAATAATATCAAATTAAATAGATTATCATCATTTATCAAACAAATTAATGTAGTAGCTTTAGGAGCTGTATTCACTTTGTACCTTGGACTAGTATCCATACAAGGTTTATATGTTACATCCTTTGATAAGTTTACAGTAAAAACAGCTAAATTTGCTGTTGGTAATTTTATTCCAGTAGTTGGCGGATTTGTATCAGATTCTGTTGATATATTGCTATCTTCGTCTCAGCTTATAAAAAATGTATTTGGTGGGGTAGGATTAGTAATTTTAGTAGGGCTATGCTTAATCCCAATAATAAAAATATTCTCAGTAATACTTGTATATAAAGTATGTGCCATAGTAATAGAACCAATTGGGGAAGATAACATATCAACCTTCTTAAATGAATTATCAAATTTAATGATAATAATTTTGGCTACAATTATTGCTGTTACAATAATGTTTTTTGTAACTATAGCTATATTAACTTCCATAAGTGCAGTAGCAACTTAGAGTAAAAGGGAGGGATATATTATTGCTAGTATAAAAGAATGGGTAATATCAATTATAGTAGGGGCATTTATTATAAATATAGTAGATATGATTTTGCCAGATACTAAAGTAAAACCATATATAAATTTGGTATGTAATTTTATTTTCGTGTTTATGATAATAAGCCCTTTAGTAAGTTTTTTTTCAAACAACATGTCATTGGAAGATACGATATTAAAAAAAATGAGTGCTTATTCAAAGATGTATGTGGATAGTTATAATGATTTAGCAGGAAAAACAAATAATGAAAATTTAAGCAAAGGATATGAAGATGGTCTCAAAAGTGTGTTACAACTCAAATTAGACGAGTATGGATATGAATTAGAAGATTTAATAATCAATGGGTCAGAAATCGAAACTATAAAAATAAAAGAAAAAAACAGTAATAATGACAATAATAAGGACATACAATCTAATGACACACAAGAAGAAGAAGTATTTAGAAGTAAAAGCGAGCTGAACTTAAAAGAAAGCAAACTAAAAGAAGACTTGATAAAGGTACTAGATATATCCATTGAGGATATAGAAATTGATTAAGAGGAGTTGGAGTAGGTTGAAAAAATTTAACGAATTATTCAATGATACGGAAAAGAAAAAATTGAAACCATTAATTTTTTTAGCAGGAATTTGTATATTAGCTCTCATAGTCATATCAGTAATACCAGGTGGAAAAAAAGAAGATGCAAATGTGAGTACAGAGCCAGAGTCTAAAACATCTGCCACTGAAACAGAAAAGGAAGACTTAGAAAGTAAGTTGACAAAAATACTAAGTAAAATTAATGGAGCAGGAGATGTGGATGTTATGATTACTTTCCAATCTAGTGAAGAAATTGTTCCAGCATATAATTCTAATACAACAACAGAAACTACTAAAGAACAGGATTCTTCCGGGGGAGAAAGAACAACTACCAGTTCAACGGAAAATAAAACAATGATTACATCAAATTCAAATGATCCAGTTGTATTAAAAACATCTGAAGCTAAAGTAAAAGGTGTAATAGTAGTATCAAGTGGAGCAAATGATCCAGCTGTGAAAGAATTATTATATGATGCAGTTAAAACATCTCTACAAATATCAGGTCATCAAGTAGAGATATACGCTAAATAATAAGGGGTGGAGGATAAAAATGAAATTTAATTTTAAAAATAGAGGTTTTGTTGTATTAGCACTGTCTACTATGTTAATAGCTGTTGGGGTTATAAATTATCAGTTAAGTAAACAATCAGCACTTACAGTGTCTAAAGAATTTGAGGCTTATGAACAGGCACAACAAGATAAAAATACGGATAAAACAAAAACAGAAAATAATGATAAGGATGAAGAAGATAGTAAGGAGACTGCAGAAATAACTGTTGTAGATAGTAAAGATAGTGAAAGTGATAAAGTTAAAGATAAAGCAGTGGAAACAAGTAAAGAAATAGAAGAACAATTAACTTCAAAGGAAAACATGAGTAAGTCTACATATATTCTTGATATGAAAATGACAAGGGAAAAACAAAGAAATGATTTATCAGAAGAATTAAATGAAATAATAAATAATCCTTCTACTACAGATAAGTCAAGAGAAGAAGCATCTAATATGAAACTTCAACTTGTTAAATATCAAGAAACTGAATTAAAAATAGAAAATTTATTAAGTGCTAAGGGGTTTGAAAATGCTTTAGTATACATAGGTGAAAGTAATGTGAATGTAGTAGTAAACAAACCAGATTTATCTAAGAGTGAGGCAGCAAGAATATTTGACTTAGTAGCAGAGCAAGCTGGAGTATCTTATGATCAGATTAAATTAATGAATAGTTATAGCCAAAACTAATAATTTGATTTTAAATTACTATTTTTAGGTTATAATAATATATAATCACTAAAACCTCAGAAAATGCTGAGGTATTTTCTTGCAAAACTGACTATAATTTGCTATGATAATATATAATTATAAAAACCTTAATACAGGGGGTAACAATCTCATGGAAAATAACAATAATTTAGGGCAAGTTAAAATTTCGAATGATGTTATAGTTACAATAGCTGGATTAGCTGCTTTAGAAGTAGAAGGTGTAGAGACAATAACTTCATTAACAGATAAATTACTTAAAAACAACGGTGTAAAAATCCAAATGGAAGACAGTAAAGTTACTTTAGATGTAGTTATAACTATTGAATATGGTATGTCAATACCAGATGTATCACTTAAAGTACAAGAAAATGTTAAAAATACAGTTGAAACAATGACTGGATTAGAAGTTTCTCAAGTAAATATACAAGTTCAAGAAATTAGCTTTAAGAAAGAAAAAGAAGAAAAAGAATTAGCAAAGCAAGCTAAAAAAGAAGAAGCTAAATTAGCAAAACAAGCGAAGAAAGAAGAAGCTAAGCAAATTATTAAATAAATTAAATAAAGCCCTCTGAAAATCAGAGGGTTTTTTATTGCTCAAGTGGTATATAATAAGACTGAAGGAGGTTCATTAAGAATGAAAAACGACAATGTAAGCAAAATAAGTTATATTGAAAAAGCTAGAAAAATAACAAGTAGAGAATATTTAATGAAATTAATTTATCAAATAGATGTATTAGAAGGTGATTTACAAGATATAAATAGTTATTTGGAAGATTTCTTAAATAATCATGAAGAATACATAATAAATAGATATGAAGAATTATTATTACAATTCTCAAATGAAAGTTGTGTTGATTTAGAACGTGTAAATATGAACAATGCAATAGATATGGAATACTTGAAAAGAGTTTGTAATGAACTAAGTTTACACAGCTATGATATAGAAGAGTTAATAACAAAACATGCCCTAAATTGGTCTCTAAGTAGAATAGCAAAAGTAGATTTAGCTATATTAAAACTTTCAATTTGTGAAATTGTGTACATGAATAAAGAAGTACCTGTTAAGGTTTCAATAAACGAAGCTATCGATTTAGCAAAATTATACTGTGACGATAAATCTCCTAAATTTATAAACGGAATATTAGGAAGCGTTGTTAATGACACACAAAAACAATAATATCATATTAGGATTTGATACTAGCTGCTATACAACTTCTATAGCAGCTATCTCTTTAAATAAAGAGATAGTATTAAATGAAAAAATAATATTAAAAGTTAAGAAAGACAATAAAGGTCTTAGACAGAGTGAAGCAGTTTTTCAACATATAAATAATATGGGAGAATTATCACAAATAATAAATGAAAAATTAAAAAGCTATAATATTGTAGGTATATGTGTATCAACTAAGCCAAGACCGGTTGATAATTCTTATATGCCTGTTTTTTCTGTGGGATATAATTTTGCAAAATTACTAAGTAGTATTAATAACTGTCCTTTTTACGAAACGACTCATCAAGAAAATCATATAGAAGCAAGCCTATTTAAGAGTAACTTGGAAAATAAAGATAAGTTTTTAGCAGTTCATATGTCTGGAGGAACTACAGAAATACTTTTAGTAGAAAAAAAAGATGCTGACTACAAGATAGAAATTGTAGGCGGAAGTTTAGATGTAAGTTTTGGTCAATTGGTAGATAGATTAGGTGTTAAACTGAATTATAATTTTCCTTGTGGAAAATATATAGATGAGAATGCTTTAAAACATAGCGAAAAAATTAAAAGTGGATTGAAAACAAGTGTAAGACAAGGCTATATGAACTTATCGGGTATAGAAAATCAAATTAATAAAATAATACATGATTATAATGAAGAATATCTTAGTAAAATTCTTTTAGATACCTTGGTTAGATCCATGTATAAATCTTTAACTTACATATGTGAAAAATATGAGTTAAAAGAGGTAGTATTTGGAGGCGGAGTGTCTGCTAGTGAATATATTAAAAAAGAATTAAGTGAAAAATTAAGCAGAAAAAATGTAAAAGCTTATTTTACTAATCAAGAATATGCAACGGATAATGGTGTAGGTTGTGCTATAATAGGATTAAATCAAATGAAGAATTATTAGGAGTGGATGTATGAAACTTAGAGCTTTAGATATAAGCGAAGCAAATTCATATATAAAAAGAATATTAATAAATGACCCTATTCTTTATAACCTTAGAGTAAAAGGTGAAATTTCTAATTTTAAGGTTCATAGTAGTGGTAATGTTTATTTATCATTAAAAGATGAAAAGTCAAAATTAAATTGTATTATTTTTAAAAGTAATTATGATAAAAGTTTGAATTTGGATAATGGTGTTAAAATAATTGCCTCAGGATATATTTCTGTATATGAACGAGATGGTGCCTATCAACTTTATATAAATGAAGTGGAAATTGAAGGTATAGGCAATTTATACATTGAATTTAATAAATTAAAAGAAAAACTGAAAAAAGAAGGATTATTTGATACTAAATATAAAAAAGAAATACCTAAAATGCCAAAGGCTATAGGTATTGTAACATCACCAACAGGGGCTGTTATAAGAGATATTATAAATGTTACTAAAAGAAGATTTCACAAGATTGATATAAAATTATATCCTGTAAATGTTCAAGGACAAAAATCTGCTAAAGATATCTGTGAAGGAATTGAATTTTTTAATAAAATGGAAAATGTGGATACCATAATTGTAGGCAGAGGAGGCGGTTCTTTAGAAGAACTTTGGTCTTTTAATGAAGAAATAGTAGCAAGAGAAGTATTTAAATCAAAAATACCAATAATATCTGCAGTAGGTCATGAAACAGATTTTACAATTTGTGATTTTGTATCTGACATGAGAGCACCAACACCTTCAGCAGCAGCAGAAATAGCCACACCAGATTTGTCACAAATTTACTATAGACTTGATAATATAAGAAATAGAATGAATAGGTCTTTAAATAATCAAGTAATATTAGATAATGAAAAGCTTATGAATACCTTTGAAAAAATAAATAATTATATGAAAAACTATGTAATCAAGGACAAAGTTATACAGTTAGACCAAATCTATGATAAAATAAATTTTAGATTAGAACAAAATTTAGAAACTTCTAAAGAAAAGCTTTCAAAAAAAGCAGCTCTACTGCATAACTTGAGTCCTCTTGCTACAATAAGTAGAGGATATTCTATTGTTGAAAAAAATAATAAAGTTATTAATTCTATAAAAGAAGTAGATATAAATGAGGATATAAATATAACTTTAAAAGACGGTAGTTTAGAGTGTAATGTAAATAAAATTAATAGCAAAGAGGTATAATCATGAAACTTACTTACGAAGAAGCTTATGAAAAATTAGAAGATATTTTGATGAAATTAGAATCAAAAAATACTAGTTTAGATGATTCATTAAGTTTATATGAAGAAGGAATAAAATTATTTAAACATTGTAATAAATTATTGGAAGATGCAGAACTTAAAATAAGTAAATTTAACAAAATGGGCGTTGAAGAAGATTTAAATATGGGGGAAGAGTAAATGGAATTTAAAGATGTTTTAAAGGAAAAAACTGATTATATAGAAACACTTTTAAATGAATATATGCCAAAAGAAGAAGGATATCAACAAACTATAATGCAAGCTATGAACTACAGTTTAAAAGCTGGAGGTAAAAGACTTAGACCCATACTAACTTTAGAAAGTTGCAAAATAGTTGGGGGAAAAGAAGAAGATGCTATTCCTTTTGCCATGGCTATAGAAATGATACATACTTATTCTTTGATTCATGATGATTTGCCAGCATTAGATAATGATGATTTAAGAAGAGGTAAGCCTACAAATCATAAAGTATTTGGAGAAGCAATGGCAACTTTAGCTGGAGATGCTCTATTAAATTATGCCTTTGAAGTAATGTTGTCCTCATCTATAGATAAAAAGGATTCAAATAAATATTTGAAGGCTATAAATGAAATTGCAAAACATGCAGGTATCTATGGTATGATAGGAGGACAAGTTGTTGATGTGGAAAGTGAAAATAAAATCATAGACAAAGATAAATTGGATTTTATTCACTTAAATAAAACGGCAGCTATGATTGTAGGATGTATGAGAGCTGGTGCCATAATTGGTGGAGCTAGTGAAGAAAAGTTAGAAAAAGTAACTAAATATGGGAGAAATATCGGATTATCTTTTCAAATAGTAGATGATATATTAGATATAACTGGAGATGAAGCTAAACTAGGCAAACCTATTGGAAGTGATATAGAAAATCATAAATCAACATATCCTTCATTACTAGGACTTGAAAAATCAAGGGAAATAGCTAGACAGTTAATAGAAGAAGGAAAATCTAGTATAGATGGATTATCATCAGAAATAGATTTTTTAAATCAGTTAGGAGATTATATAATTAGTAGGGATTGTTAAGGAGGCCACATGGATTTTTTTACACAAGTATTTGACAACCATATATTATGGATAAGTATATTTGCTTGTTTTTTAGCACAATTTATAAAGATATTCACAGGAAAAGAAAGAGCAGTGGATTTTCCAAGAATATTTATGTCAGGTGGAATGCCAAGTTCGCATAGTTCATTTGTTACAAGTTTATCAACTTCAGTTGGTATATACAGTGGATTTGATTCAGTTGAATTTGTCATAAGTGTAGTTTTTGCACTAATAGTAATGTATGACGCTTCCGGTGTAAGAAGAGCAGTAGGAAAGCAAGCAGCTATTTTAAATAAAATAGTTGAAGATTTACAAAATAAAAAACATATTGAACATGAAACTTTAAAAGAGTTAGTAGGACATACGCCAAAAGAAGTTATATTAGGAGCAATACTAGGCATAGTGGTTGGAGCAATTATGGCTTAAAATTGAAAAAAAATGTATTATATGATATAATTTTTTTGCTTTATAGGAAATTATAATAAATACATGGAAACTATAAAAATCAAAGTCTTCTATGGAAGGCTTTTTTAGTATGAGTTATTTTTAAATAGAAGATTAAAATAAATTAGACCATTATAAAGGTGAGGAAAATTATGTGTAATTATTTAAATGAAGTAAATTCTCCAGAAGATATAAAAAAATTAAATATTGATGAAATGGAAGAATTGGCAGAACAAATAAGACAGTTTTTAATAAACTCCATTTCAAAAACTGGAGGTCATTTAGCTTCAAATTTAGGAGTTGTTGAGCTGACTTTGGCATTGCACAAAGTTTTCGATAGTCCAAAAGACAAATTAATATGGGATGTGGGGCATCAATCCTATGTACATAAGATTATTACTGGACGTAAAGACAAATTTGCGACACTTAGACAGCTTAATGGATTAAGTGGATTTCCAAAGGAAAATGAAAGTGAGCATGATATATTTGATACAGGACATAGTTCTACATCTATATCAGTAGGTCTTGGAATTGCATGTGCAAGGGACATAAAGAAAGAAGATTTCAACGTAGTATCTGTTATAGGAGATGGGTCAATAACAGGAGGTATGGCACTGGAGGCTATCAACCACTTAGGTTATTTAAATAAGAAAATGATAATAATTTTAAATGATAATGAAATGTCTATAGACAAAAATGTAGGTGGCATGTCTAGATATTTATCTAGCATTATCAGAAATGCTAAAGCAAACCAAGTTAAAGATCAAATAGAAAAAATATTATCTATGACAAAAACAGGTAACTTTATATATAAAACAGCAGACAAGTTTAAAGACGGAATTATAAGCAAATTTACACCACAGGACTGTGATTTATTCGAGTCTTTTGGAATTAAATATTATGGGCCAATTGATGGTCACAATATTAAAGAACTAGTAGATATTTTAAATAAAGCTAAAAATAAAAAAGGACCTGTTATATTACATGTTATAACTGAAAAAGGTAAAGGTTATGAGTTTGCTGAGCATGCACCAGATAAATACCATGGAGTATCTAAGTTTAATATAGAACAAGGACTTAAAGCATCTACAAAGGAAAGTATATCTTCTCATGTAGGTAAGAAACTAGTTAGTATGGCAGATGAAGATGATACAATTGTAGCAATTACAGCAGCTATGCCTTCAGGCACAGGATTAAATACTTTTGCCATATCTTATCCATACAGATATTATGATGTGGGAATAGCTGAACAACATGCTACAACATTTGCTGCAGGTCTTGCAAAGGAAGGAATGAAGCCATACTTTGCAGTATATTCATCTTTCTTACAAAGAGGATACGACCAAGTTATACATGATGTGTCTATAACTAAAAAGAATGTTACTTTCTTAATCGACAGAGCAGGTCTTGTTGGAAATGACGGAGAAACACATCATGGAGTGTTTGACTTAAGCTATTTAAATATTGTACCAAACTTAATAGTAATGGCGCCAAAAGATATAAAAGAGTTGGATTTAATGATGGAACTATCTGCTGAGATAGACGGACCTGTAGCTATAAGATATCCTAGAGGTAATTCATATTATATTGATAAGGGATCTTATGAAAAAATAAAAGTAGGAACTTATGAAGTGTTAGAAGAAGGAAATGACGTGTTAGTATTGGCTATTGGTAATATGGTTGAAAAAGCATTAAATGCAAGGAAAATACTTCTTAAAGATAATATTAATCCTACAATAGTAAATGCAAGGTTTTTAAAACCAATGGATGAAGATTTATTGCATGAATTATTGAAAAAACATTGTAAAGTTATAACTATAGAAGACAATGTTATAAGCGGTGGATTTGGAAGTAGAATAAATAAATTTGTAGTAGATAATAATTATAATGTAAAAGTTGAAAATATAGGTATTCCTGATAAGTATGTTGAACATGGTAATGTGGAACAATTATTTGAAACAATAGGAATGTCAGATGAACAAATAGCAAACAGAATAAAAAATTTATAACCAAAAGGATAATACAATGAAAAAAAGAATAGATATTTTACTTGTAGATAAAGGACATTTTGAAAGTAGAGAAAGAGCGAAAAAGGCTATAATGGCAGGTCTTGTATTTGTAGACAATCAAAGATGTGACAAGCCAGGAACTGAAGTTAAAGAAGATGCTAATATTTTAGTAAAAGGTAATCCAATTCCTTATGTAAGTAGAGGTGGATTAAAGCTTGAAAAAGCAATGAAATATTTTGGTGTAACTATTAAAGATAAAGTTTGTATGGATATAGGAGCATCAACAGGAGGATTTACCGATTGCATGCTTCAAAATGGTGCAGTAAAAGTATTTTCTATAGATGTAGGTTATGGACAATTAGCCTGGAAGCTAAGACAAGATGAAAGAGTAGTTTGCATGGAAAGAACTAATATAAGACATGTTACAATTGAAGATACGAAGGAATTTGCAGATTTTGCTTCAATAGACGTATCTTTTATATCTCTTAAACTTGTTTTACCTAAAGCAAAAGAATTACTTAATAGAGATGGAGAAGTAGTAGCATTAATCAAACCTCAATTTGAAGCTGGAAAAGAAAAAGTTGGGAAAAAGGGTGTAGTAAGAGATAAAAAAGTTCATATTGAAGTTATAGAGACTATATCATCATTTGCTGTGGATAATGGATTTGCAATTTTAAATCTTGATTATTCACCAATAAAAGGGCCAGAAGGTAATATAGAATACTTAATTCATTTAAGAAATAATAATGATGATTTTACTTTTGACAAAGAGTCTTTTGATAAAAAAATAGTTGAAGTTGTAGAAGAATCTCATAACTTAAATAAATAATAAGTAATGATAAAGGGGGCATAAAATGATCCTTGAATTATATATGAAAAATTGTGCTTTAGTTGAAGAAAGTAGAATCAACTTAGGCGAAAATCTAAACATATTAACGGGGGAAACTGGTTCGGGAAAATCTATTATAATAGAGGCTCTTGGCTTATGTTTAGGAAACAAGTACGATAAGTCTTTTTTAAGAAAAGGCACTGAAAAAGGTATTGCAGAAATTATAGTATCATCACCAAGCAGTAATTTACAAAGTATACTAGATGAATATGACATAGATTTAGAAGACGACGAACTAATTATAACTAGAATTATTTATGCAGATGGAAAAAGTGTAGCAAGAATAAATGGAAGAACTATTAAAATGTCCATATTAAAAGAAATTGCACTTACATTTATTGATTTACATGGTCAGCATCAAAATCAAGCATTATTTAATAAAGATACTCACTTAAAGTTTTTAGATTTATTTGGAGGTAAAATAATAGATTTACCAAGAGAAGAATATAAAAATACTTATACAGAGTACAATAAAGTAAAAAAGGCATTAAATATACTAAATGAAAATAAAGATGAAAAAGAAATTCAAAGAGAAATAGATTTATTAAAATTTCAAATAAATGAAATTGAAGCAGCTGCATTAAGCAAAGATGAGTATGAAGATTTATTAAGACAAAGAGAAATCTATAGAAATAGTGAAAAAATATATAATAATCTTAACTTAAGTTATGAAAAGTTACATGATGGAAGTGTAAATGCAGTTGATTTAATTGGAATGGCATCAAAGGAATTAAGTGAAATAAGCAAGTATGATGAAACTTTAAGTGGATACAGTGAAATTATAGAGCGAATTATGTACGAGCTCCAAGATACTTGTAGAGACCTTAGAAACTATAAAGAAAATATTGATTTTGAGCCTTATGAACTTGAACAGATTGAAGTAAGAGTAGATGAAATAAACAACTTAAGAAGAAAATATGGAGATACTATAGAAGATATTTTAAAATATAAGGATGAAATCTCATCTAGATTAGAAGAAATATTAAATAGAGATGAGATGTCAGAAAGTCTAAAAAATAAATTGGCTGAGTTGGACGAAAAACTAAGTGAAAAGGCTTCTTCTCTTACAAAAGTGAGACAAGAAGCTGCCGTAAATTTAGAAGAAGCTATATTAAGTGAGCTAAAATCTTTGGATATGAAGGGAGTTAGCTTTAAAGTGAACTTCACAGAATCTAATTATTCTCAAAGTGGAAATAGTGAAGTAGAATTTATGATATCATTTAACTTAGGTGAAGATCTAAAGCCAATTTATAAAGTTGCATCAGGTGGAGAAATGTCTAGATTTATGCTAGCATTTAAAACAATACTTGCAGATATAGATGAAATAGATACTATAGTATTTGATGAGATAGATGCAGGTATAAGTGGTATAGCAGCTCAAGTTGTAGGTGACAAGTTACATAATATTGCGAAGAAAAAACAAATACTATGTATAACACATTTACCACAAATAGCAGCTAATGCAGATACTCATTTTTGTATATCAAAAAATAGTGATGAAAATAGAACCTATACAACTATTAAAAAATTAAAGGATGAAGAAAGTATAAATGAAATAGCTAGACTTATTGCTGGTAGCAATATAACTGATACAACTATTGAACATGCTAGAGAAATTGTTAACTTAACAAAGGAAAATCATTAATTTAATAATAAAATAATTAAATATTGTTAATAAAAAGAATAGAATCATTTTCTATTCTTTTTTGTATATTTTAACTATTTAATGGAATTATAATATAGAAATTATTATTAGAAGGATATGAGATTAAGTATGAAAAAAAATAATAGATTTATTATAAGCATTTTTTTTGTTTTTGCTTTGTTAATTTTTTGTGATATATTATTAAAACAAAAAGATAATAATTACTTAGAAACTTTTCAAAATGAAAATATATCAAATAAGCAATATGTGTACCCTCTTGGAAATATTGTGGGAATTAAAGCTGATACAGATGGAGCCTTAGTTATAGGATTTGAAGAAGATGACATAGAATATATTGGAGGTCTAAAAATAGGAGATAATATCATATCTATAGAAGGCGAGAAAATTAGTAATTATAAAGACATTACAAATATTTTAAATAAACTTCGTTCAGATGAAGTAGAAATTATATTTGAAAGAGATAACAAAATTAAAAAAAGTAAAATTAAGACTAAAGAGGAAAATGATAAATATAAATTAGGTCTTTGGGTAAGAGATAAAATATCTGGAATAGGTACCTTAACCTGTTATAATCCTACAACGAATGAATTCTACGCCATAGGTCATGGTATTTGTGATATGGATACAGAAAAGTTATTAAATATTAAAGAAGGAAATATTTACAATACTTCCAATATATCTATTTACAAAAATAATGAAAAAAATATTGGGCAAATTAATGCTATAATAGATTATAATAATTCTGTTGGAAAATTTTCTATAAATTCAAACAATGGAATAAAAGGGAATTTTTACGATTATAACTACAAGTTTAATCTTCCCATTATAGAAATTGGAAAAAAAGATGATGTTAAAACTGGAAGTGCGTATGTACTTTTTCAATCAAAAGAAGGAAATGTTGAATCATATGAAATAAAAATAGAAAAAATAATAAAAGAAGACAATAATATGTTAATAAAAGTAGTTGATGATAAATTAATTGACTATACTGGTGGAATTGTAAAGGGGATGAGTGGTGCCCCTATTATACAAAATAACAAACTTATTGGCAGTTTAACCTATGTATTCAAACATAATCCTAAAAAAGGATATGGTATTTTCATCGATGAAATGTTAAAATTGTAAATTGATAATAAAATATTTTAACACTTAGAAGGAATATAATTTTACAGTGTCGAATAAACCTAAAAGAGTAAGGATATAAAAAAATTAAAATAAGAAAAAATTATTATTGGGGGGAATTTTAGTGAACGAAAAGATTAAAATAGTATTAGCAGATGATAATAAAGATTTTTGCCAACTATTAAAAGAATACTTATCTAATGAAGAAGATATTGAAATATTGGGAATAGCAAAAGATGGTATTGAAGCTCTTGAATTGGTACAAAAAACACAACCAGACTTACTAGTATTAGACGTAATAATGCCACACTTAGACGGTTTAGGGGTAATAGAAAAATTAAATTCAATGAATCTTACTAAACAACCGAAAATCATAGTTTTATCTGCTGTTGGGCAAGATAAGATAACTCAAACAGCTATAAACTTAGGGGCAGATTACTATATTGTTAAACCTTTTGATTTTGTAATATTCATAAATAGAATTAGAGAATTAGTGACTAATAAAGTTGTTGGTGGAGAACCAAGAATAAGACAAAATCAAGAAGTTCAAATGACAAGAAGTGATTATGTTAAAAATACAGGAAATATAGAAACAGAAATAACAAATATAATCCATGAAATAGGTGTTCCAGCTCACATAAAAGGATATTTATATTTAAGAGAAGCTATCAAAATGGTCATTGATAATGTAGAACTTTTAGGAGCAGTAACTAAAGAATTATATCCAAGCATTGCAAAAAAATATAACACTACTCCAAGTAGAGTTGAAAGAGCCATAAGACATGCAATAGAAGTTGCATGGAGTAGAGGAAAGGTTGATACAATAAATCAATTATTTGGTTATACAGTACACAATACTAAAGGTAAACCAACAAACTCTGAATTTATAGCAATGATTGCAGATAAATTAAGATTAGAACATAGCATGGTTAAATAATTTTAAATTGATTACAGTAAGCCTTCTAATTATTTAGGAGGCTTTATTTTTTAAGCAAGGGATATACCTGAATAAAACTATCAACATATGAAATATGAAGGAGATACAAACATGAAAATAAATTTACCTCCAAAAGTAAAATGTATAATAGATAAAATATATGAAAATGATTTTGAAGCATATATAGTAGGAGGATGTGTTAGAGACGCCATATTAGGCATTGAACCCGATGACTATGACATAACAACTAATGCCACTCCACAAACAATTAAGAGTATATTTAGAGACTTTAAATGCATAGAAACAGGAATAGAACATGGAACTATAAGTGTAGTAATAGACGAAGAAGTTTATGAAATAACTACATATAGAATAGAAGGTGAATATAAGGATCACAGAAGACCAGAGAGTGTTGATTTTACAAGTAAATTGAAAGAAGATTTAAAAAGACGTGATTTTACCATAAATTCCATGGCCTATAATGAACAAGAGGGATTAGTAGATTTATTTGGAGGTAAGATTGATATTCAAAATAAAATTATTAAAACAGTGGGAAATCCTTATGATAGATTTAATGAAGATGGCTTAAGGATGATTAGAGCCATTAGGTTTTCTAGTAAATTAGATTTTGAAATAGAGGTGAATACTCTTTTAGCTATTTATAATAATGCAAAAATAATAAAAAATATTAGCTTAGAGAGAATAACTGATGAGTTTAATAAAATCATACTTAGCAATAAACCGGAAAATATTATATACCTTTTTAAAACAAAATTATTGAATAATTTAAACATAAGTAATGAAGAAGATAAAAATAAAATTGAAAAACTGTATAAAAAAATTAGTATATTAAAAAAAATTGATAAGGTATTGGTGAAAAGATTAGTAGTACTAGATCACTTAATTAAAGAATTAAACATAAATTGTAAGATGTTTTGCAAGGAATTAATATATTCAAATAAAATAAATAAGAATCATGACATTATTTTAAATTTAATTAAAGAAACTGACATTAAAAATTTAGATAAGATTAAAATAAAGAAAATATTAAATAAAATTGATAAAAATTTATTTGAAGATTATTTAGATATAAATAGAGTTATTTATGAAGATGAAAAAAATTTTGGAAAAATTATAGATATATTAAAAGAAATTGAAGAAAATAAAGAATGTTATACAATGAAGAATCTGAAAGTGAATGGAAAAGATATTATGGCCCAAGGCTATGAGAATAAAGCCATAGGACAAGTTCTTAATTATCTCTTAGATGAAGTTATAATTAACCCCAATTTAAATAAAAAAAATTTACTTATCAAAAAAATAAAAGAAATATAATTAATTGTTTTTAAAAAATAAAAAAACATATAATAATTTATAAAACTATAAAATATTTCCTTTGTTCTTAAATAATGTTATAATGTTATATGATTTTAATAAAATGTCGGAGGTTTTAGTTATGAGAGTGGAAGCCCCTATTAAAGTAGATAGAAAAACAAAAAGGCTTGCGAAGAGACTTACAGGGGGAGAGATTGCAGTTATTAATCATATGGATATAGATGAAGTAGCAGCTAATTCTCTTGTAGAAGGTAAAGTCAAACTAGTAATTAACGCAGCTGAGTCTATAAGTGGGAAATATCCAAATAAAGGGCCAGGAATATTAACAGATAAAAATATTTTAATTATAGATAATGTTGGACAAGAATTATTTGATGAATTAAAAGAAGGACAAATAATAGAAGTAAACAATGGGCAAATCTATAGAGATGGACAACTTTTGGGAGAAGGTAGTGTATTAGATAAAGAAAAAGTATATATAAAAATAAAAGAAGCTTATGATAATATGTCTGTAGAATTAGATAGATTCATAGATAATACTATAGAATATGCAAAAAAAGAAAAAGGCTTCATCTTAGGAGAAGTAGAAATCCCTAAAGTGAAAACAAAATACAAAGATAGACATGTATTGGTTGTAGTTAGAGGACAAGATTACAAAGAAGACTTAAGTACAATAATTTCATACATAGAAGAAGTAAAGCCAGTACTTGTAGGAGTAGATGGTGGTGCAGATGCCTTAGTAGAATTTGGATATGTTCCAGATGTTATAGTTGGAGACATGGATAGTGTTAGTGATGAAACACTAAAAAAAGCTGGTGAAATAGTAGTACATGCTTATGTAGATGGAAGAGCACCAGGTCTTAAAAGAGTGCAAGATTTAGGCCTTGATGCCATAGTATTTCCAGCACCAGGAACAAGTGAAGATATAGCAATGCTTACAGCTTATGAATATGGAGCGGAATTAATTGTTGCAGTTGGAACACATTCTAATATGATAGATTTCTTGGAAAAGGGAAGAAAAGGTATGGCTAGTACGTTCCTTGTAAGATTAAAAATAGGATCTAAATTAATAGATGCTAAGGGTGTTAACTTGCTGTATAAAAGTAAATTAAAGATTAAATACATTTGGGCTATGATAATAGCAGCATTATTCCCAGTATTAATACTTGCTTACTTATCACCAACAACGCAACAATTTATTAGAATAATACAATTAAAATTGAAATTACTATTAAATTTGTAATATATAAATTAGGAGGATTAACATGAATATAAATATGAAGTACTATATAGTTACAATTGGTGCTATATTTATAGCTTTAGGCGTAGGAATACTAGTTGGTTTTAACTTAAACTACGACCAAGCTTTAAGTAAACAACAAAGTGAAGTGCTTGAAAGTTTCAATACAGAATTTGATGACTTAAAAGAAAAAAATAAAAATTTACAATCTGAGATTGAATCTTTAAATGGAGATATGGAAACAACAAGAGAATATATTGATAAGAATATTGATGTATTAACTAAGGATGTATTAACAGATAAAAATACTGGAATAATACTAACAAATGAAAATAATGACTATAGTGAAGATGTAGAGAAATTAATAACAAATGCAAATGGAACAGTATCTTTTAATATAGTTGTAAAAGATAACATAAGTGATGAGGAAAAGTTAGCTGCTTTATCAAAAGACTTAAATAAAACATTTAAATCATCACAAGATGTAATAAATTACATAGTAAGTTCTTTAGGTAGTACAAAAGGATATGATCAATTATATGCATTAGAAGATTTAGGTGTAATAAAAATCAACAATATAGACGAAAAGAAATACCAAGATTATGATTCAGTAGTATTACTTGGTGAATTAACTGGAAAAGAGGCAAAAGATAACTTTAATTCAAAAGAAAAATTAATTTTAGAAGGATTAAAAGAAGAAAATAAATATTTAGTAGCTATTTCTCAAAGTGATAGTAATCATGAAGTATTAAAATTATATTCAGAAAATAATATATCAACAATAGACAATATAAATGAAGGCATGGGGAAAATTTCTCTAACTACATTATTAAAAAATCAAAATACAGTTGGTCATTATGGAAACTCTGATTTAGCAAAAGAATTAATTGCTTATGAAAATAACTAATAATTAAAGGAGAATAAGAAAATGAATCCTTATTTAAGTATAATAATACCAGCATACAACGAAGAAAATAAAATTAAGGATACACTAGAAAATATAAAAGATATTGAAGAAATAAGTGAGATAATAGTTGTAGATGATGGTTCTGGTGATAATACATCAAAGGTAGCAAAAGAAGTAGAAAGTAATAAAATAACTGTTATAACTCAAGATAAAAATAGAGGTAAGGGTTATGCCTTAAATAATGGTTTAAAAGTTGCTATGACAAAAGCAGATATAATAGGATTTTTAGATGCAGATCTTGGCAGTTCATCAAAAGAAGTTGCAAAATTAATAACACCTATATTAAATAATGAGGCTGATGTTATAATAGCAAAATTCCCTCCTGCAAAGAAAAAAGGAGGACTTGGATTTGTTAAGGGTCTTGCAAAGGAATCAGTTCTTGAAATGACAGGAGTAGAATTAGATGCAACTTTATCAGGACAAAGATTGTTCAAAAAAGAAGTGTTAGAAAAATTTGATGAAATTCCATTTGGATATGGTGTGGAAGTTGGTATGACTATAGACATATTAAAACATGGATATAGAATAAAAGAAGTACTAGTTAATATGACTCATAGTGAAACAGGAAGAGATTTAAAAGGATTTATTCATAGAGGAAAACAATATTATCACATTAAGAAAGTACTAAGACAAAAGAAAAAAGAATGGAGGTAATCTATTGTATTCATATATATTTAGAGGAATAATATTTTTATTAGGCTTAATAGGAACGTACCTAATGATACCTTTATTCAAAAACTTACTTATAGATAGTAATTGTATAAGACCGAATTATAAAGGAGAAATGATACCTGTAAGTATGGGAATAGTCTTTCTTCCAATGATAATAATAAATGGAATAATAGTGGCATTCTTTACTATAGATGCCATAAGTATGTTATGTCTATTTTTATTTATATTTGGGATGATGGCTATGTTTTTTGCGGGTATAATAGATGATACTATAGGAAACAGAGATGTAAGTGGTCTGAAAGGACATTTTAAAAGTCTTTTGAAAGGAAAACTTACAACAGGAGGATTTAAAGCGCTATTTGGTGGTTTTGTTGGTCTTATAATATCAGTATCCATATCTAAAAATATTACTGATATTATAGTAAATACTTTGATAATTGCCTTGTCTACAAATCTAATGAATTTATTTGATTTAAGACCAGGTAGAGCTATAAAAGTATATTTAGTTATTATGATTACCATTTTCATAACTTTAACTGGATATATAAAAATACTTCCATTGCTTATACTTCCAAATGTATTAGCATATTTTAATTTTGACTTAAAGGCTAAGGCTATGATGGGAGATACTGGTTCAAACGTACTTGGTATATCAATAGGTATTCTTATGGCTTTTGGATATACATTAAATGTAAGAATAGGATGGTTAGTATTTTTAGTATTAATTCATTTATTAACTGAAAAATTCTCTTTAACAAAGATTATAGAAAAAAATAAAGTATTAAATTTTATTGATAGATTAGGAAGGTAATCTTATGATTAGTAAAAAAGTAGGAATAGTAGAGGAAATATCAGATAGTAGTGATGTTTTAGAAGATATAAGAGTTGATATTAATGGACAAATACAAAGAGCTTATAACTACCCTAAAATAACTGGAAAGATAAGTATAGGTGATGAAGTAATACTTAATACTACAGCAGTTGAGCTAAGTCTAGGTACTGGTGGATACCACTTTGTTATAGCAAATCTAAATAATAAAGAATCTGATTTATCACCAGGTGGGCATATTATGAAGCTTAGATATACTCCTTATCAAGTTAAAGTAAATGCTGTTGAAGATCATGAAAGTAAATATCATGATATAATAAATAACTTTGAAACTTTGGACGATATGCCAGTTGTTGTGGGAACTCTTCATAGTATGTTGACTCCTTTTGTAGCATCGTATAAAAAACATAATCCCAATAAAAAGTTAGTATATATAATGACTGATGGAGCAGCTCTACCAATATATTTAAGTAAAAATGTACAAAATCTAAAAGAAAAAAACTTAATTGATAGTACTATTACTATTGGAAATGCTTTTGGAGGTGACTATGAATGTATAAATATATATACAGCTTTAATCACTGCAAAAGAAATAATAAAGGCTGATGCAGTATTTGTATCAATGGGGCCTGGAATAGCAGGAACAGGTACAAAATATGGCTTTACAGGAATAGAGCAAGGACCTATATTAGATGCTATTAAAAAATTAGGAGGAAATCCTATAGCAATTCCTAGAATAAGTTTTGCTGATTTAAGAGAAAGACATAGAGGGATATCACATCATGCAATAACTATATTTAATGAAATTGTAAATGTGAACGTAAATATTCCTATAACTATTTATGATAAAGAAAAATTTGATTATATAAAAAAACAAGTAAAAGACAATAAATTGTTTGATAAACACAATATAATTTATATAGATAATAACAAATGTAAAGGGGACTTGGATTATTTTAACCTTAGAGTAAGAAGTATGGGCAGAAATTACGAACAAGATAAGGAATTTTTTGATGCAGCAAGTACTGCTGCATATTACTTAATGGAGGTTTGTGATGATAACAAAGGAAACTACTGTAAGTAGTGATTTAATTTACACTGGGAAAACTATTCAACTTAGAGTAGACACAGTGGAAGTGCCTAATAAAGGATATCAAAAAAGGGAAATAATTGAACATAAAGGCGCAGTGGCCATAGTTGCCATAACAGACGATAATAAAATTGTATTAGTTAAGCAATATAGAAAAGCAATAGAAAAAGAATTATATGAACTACCAGCTGGTAAAATTGAAATTGGAGAAGATCCTCTTGATTGTGCCATAAGGGAGTTAAAAGAAGAAACAGGTTATAGTGTAGATGGTTTAAAGTTAATTCATAAGTATTATGCTACACCTGGATTTTCTAATCAGTTAGTATTCATTTATCTGGCAAAAAATTTAATTCCAGGAGAAAGTCACTTGGAAGAAGATGAATTTTTAGAGGTTTATGAAGTTGATAGAGATGAAGCATATAACATGGTTCTTAGCAATGAGATTTGTGATTCAAAAACTGTTATTGGAATATTATTAACTAAAGAATTAATATAAAGCATAACCTCCTCTTTTCTAACATAAATATATGTTAGGATAAGAGGAGGTTATAAATTTGAGAAGAACAATAAGAAAAAGAGATAGTTTAAGAATAAGTAAAGAAATAATTTATTTAAGTATTATCTTTATTATATTTGTAGCCATAGGAACTTATTTAAATAAGGTTTTTTCAAATGGACAAGATATAGTGTTAGATAGTATAAATAATTTGAATGACTACTATGGCCAAGGAAGTGATATAAACATAAGTGCTGTAGTTTTTTCTAATTTAAGAGAAAATATCATTTTTTTAGGAAGCATAGTATTATTTTCATTATTTGTATTTACTTTTCCTTTAGCTATAATAAGTTTTTTATTAAAAGGAATATCAATAGGCTATACTATTAATAGCTTTATTTTATTAATTAAATTTAAAAGTATAAAAATGATATTGATTATGGTAATAAAAAATTTTATTATAATACCAGGGGCAATATTAATTATTGCCGTGAGTTTTTACTATATTAAAAATATTTACGAAGAATATAAACGAGGAAGAAAAGAAGGGATCTTATTTTTAGGTAGAAGATACTTGTTAAATGGTATTATTATAATAGTAATATGTGCATCAGCTCAATTATTATTAAATGCAATTAGCATTGGTATTTTGCAATTCCTAGTAAGATAAAAGGAGCTATTTATGGAAGTTTTACAACAGTATATTGACTATATTAAATCCAAAAAAAAATTATCAGAAAATACCATATGTTCATATTATACGGATATTAAAAAGTACCTAGATTATTTAAAGTGTGAGAATATTAAAATTGAAGACGTAACAGAGTATGACATTATTAATTTTTTGGTAAACTTAGAAAAACAAAATAATTCTGTTGCTACGGTGTCAAGAGTAACTTCTTCTGTTAAGTCTTTTCATGAATATTTATTTTTAAATCGTATTAGCGAAACTAATCCAGCTAATACTATAAAAAAACCAAAAATAAAAAGAGAAAAAATTGAAATTTTAACAGAAGAAGAAGTTGAATCTCTTTTGAAATTTCCTGATTTAAGCTGTCCTAAAAAAATAAGAGATAAGGCTATTTTTGAAGTATTATACGGAACAGGCATAAGGGTTTCAGAACTTGTAGAATTAAATTTGCAAGATGTAGACTTAGAAATTGATTATTTATACTGTAATACGGGTAAAAATCAAAGAGTAATACCACTTTGTGAAATTACTAAAGTATATTTAGAGAAATATATAAAAGAGGGAAGACCTAGTTTAGCCAAAATAGAAGAATATGCACTATTTGTTAATGCTCAAGGACAAAGATTTACAAGACAAGGGCTTTGGAAAGTAATTAAAAAATATGCTAATATGGCTAATATAAGTAAAAATATTAATCCTAGTATACTTAGACATTCTTTTGCTATACATTTATTAAAAGGTGGAGCGAATTTAGCTGTTGTAAGCAGGATATTGGGTAATTCCAATTTGGCTAGTTTACAGCTATATTTAAACCAAATGGACAATAATATTAGAAAAGAAATTAAGGACAAGCATCCAAGGAAAAGAGAAGACATATAAGGAGGAAATTTGTATGAGTAGAGTAATATGGATGGTTATAGATAGTGTTGGAGTAGGTGCGCTTAAAGATTCAGAGAAATTCGGAGATATGGGAGTAAATACTTTAGGTAATATAGTTAAAAACCATAATGATATAAAATTACCTAATATGGTTAAATTAGGCCTTGGAAATATAGATGGAATAGATTATTTACCAAAAGAAGAAAATCCAATGGGGTCTTTTGGTAAATGTGATGAATTATCATGTGGGAAAGATACAACAACAGGTCATTGGGAAATGACAGGTGTTTTAGTAGAACAGCCATTTAAAACTTTCCCAGATGGATTTACAAAAGAAATAATAGACGAGTTTGAAAAAAGAACAGGAAGAAAAGTTGTTGGGAATAAGCCAGCTTCTGGAACAGCTATACTCGATGAATACGGTGAACATCAAATGAAAACTGGAGATGTAATAGTTTATACTTCAGCAGATAGTGTATTCCAAATTGCAGCTCATGAAGAAATAATACCTCTTGAAGAATTATACAAAATGTGTGAAATTGCAAGAGAAATAATGATGGGTGATAATGCTGTAGCTAGAATCATAGCAAGACCTTATATAGGAGAGAAAGCAGGACACTTTGAAAGAACTTCTAACAGAAGAGATTATTCATTAAATCCATTTGAACCTACAGTATTAGATACAATTAAAGAATCTAATTTAGATGTTATAGGTGTTGGAAAAATAGAAGATATATTTAATGGACAAGGTATAACGGAAGCTATACATACTAAAGATAATATGGATGGCGTGGATCAAACTATAAATTATATTAAAAAAGAAAATAATGGAGTAATCTTCACAAACTTAGTTGATTTTGATTCAAAATACGGACACAGAAGAAACTCTTTAGGATATAAACAAGCCCTAGAAGAATTTGATGCTAGAATACCTGAAATTATATCATCAATGAAAGAAGAGGATATATTAATAATAAATGCAGACCATGGTAATGATCCTACTTATAAAGGAACTGATCATACTAGAGAATATATACCAGTACTTGTGTATGGTAAAAATATTAAAAGTGGAGTAAATTTAGGAATAAGAAAAAGTTTTGCAGATATAGGTGCTACTGTAGCAGATATATTAAATGTTAAATTACCTGTTAATGGTGAAAGTTTTAAGAATGAGATAATGTAGTAAAACTTCCAACATCTTGATGTAGTAACAGCCTGTTTTTAAAGATCGTTGGGAACAGGAACAAAGCAAACTTTTAGGAGGCAATCATGAGAATATACGATATAATAAGAAAAAAAAGAGATAAAGAAGAATTGACAAAAGAAGAAATAGATTTTTTCGTAGATAGATATTCAAAGGGAGAAATTCCAGATTATCAAGTATCAGCTCTTTTAATGGCTATATACTTAAATAAAATGAATAAGCAAGAAACTGCTTGTTTAACAGAGGCCATGATGAATTCGGGAGAGGTAATGGACTTATCTGCAATAAATGGTGTTAAAGTTGACAAACACTCTACAGGTGGAGTAGGAGATAAAACTACAATTACCTTAGCACCTTTAATGGCAGCTTGTGGTGTTCCAGTGGCTAAGATGTCAGGTAGAGGTCTTGGACATACAGGAGGAACTCTGGATAAGCTAGAAGCTATACCTGGATTTTCAATAGAAATGACTCCTAAGAAATTTATAGATTCAGTAAATGATATAAAAATAGCTGTTTGTGGTCAAACAGCATCAATAGCAGTTGCTGATAAAAAAATGTATGCTCTTAGAGATGTTACAGCAACAGTGGATAATATATCTTTAATAGCTGCTTCTATTATGTGTAAAAAATTAGCTTCTGGAGCAGATGCCATAGTTTTAGATGTTAAAACTGGAGATGGAGCTTTTATGAAAACTTTAGATGACTCTTTTGAATTAGCTAAAGAAATGGTAGAAATCGGAACAGCTATGAATAGAGAAACTATTGCCATAATAAGTGATATGGACGAACCTTTAGGAAGTGCTGTTGGTAATTCTTTAGAAGTTATAGAAGCAATAGAAGCACTAAAAGGAAGAGGTCCAAAAGACTTTATGACACTTTGTGAAACTTTAGGTGCATATATGTTAGTATCATCTAAAATAGCCTCTGACTATGAGGATGGAGTAAAAAGAATAAAGCAAGGCCTAGAATCTGGTGCAGCTATAGAAAAATTTAAAGAATTTGTTGCTAATCAAGGTGGAAATCCTGAAGTAGCTGATGATTATTCTTTATTACCTAAAGCAAATCATATAGTTGAAATAAAATCTGATAAAACAGGTTTCATAGATAAAATTGAAGCAGAAGCTGTTGGAGTAAGTGCAATGATACTTGGCGCAGGAAGAGAAACTAAAGAAGATGAGTTAGACTTAAGTGCAGGTATAATCTTGAAGAAAAAAGTTGGAGACTTTGTAAATGAAGGAGATACTTTAGCTTTAATGCACTTTAATAGAGAAAATAAATTTGAAGATGCTAAGAGAAGATTTAAAAATGCTTATATAATAAATAATGAAAAATCTGAACCTAAAAAGTTAATATATGGCGTTGTGACAAAAGATGGAATAAGTAAATTTTAGTTAAATGTTTAAAAAAGCTTAACTTGTAAAAAATAAAGTTAAGCTTTTTTTAATTTTTAGCATATTAAACTAAGCAAAGTGAATTTTTTAATTTACGACATTTTTATTGAAATATTTTAACCTTAGATTTATAATAAAAAGGATATAAAAGAGATAAGGAGTTAGCAACTTATGAATTTGAACAATGACAAAAGTAAAAAAATTGTAGTTGTTTTAATTGCAATTTTAGTTTTAATTATTGTGACAACTTTTGTAGTTATTCAACAAATGGGTCCATATAATAAAAATAATAAAGAAGACATTGTAATAGATATACCGACAGGATCTACTTTAAGCCAAGTTACAAATATATTAAAAGAAAACAATTTAATTAAAAATAAAACTTTATTTAAATTATATGTAAGAGTGAGTAATAATTCTTCAAAGCTTAAATCTGGAAAGTACTTATTTAATCAAACTTATTCAAATAAGGAAATAATTAAGGATTTGTCTAAAGGCAAAGTTTACAACGATGGCATAAAAATAACAGTTCCAGAAGGATCTACTTCTTTTGAGATTATGGATATTCTTGCGAAAAACAAATTGGGTGAAAAAAATGTTTATGAAGAACTTATAAATAATCCAAAAGAATTTAAAGAGAAATTTAAATTTTTAGATGACGAAAAAATTAAGTCTTTAGAAGGTTTTTTATATCCAAGTACTTATTATTTTAATGAAAAACAAAGTGAAAAAGAAGTTTTAGAACATATGCTTGAAACTTTTGATTCAAAATATACTGACAAATTACAAAAAAGACAAAATGAACTTAATAAATCTTTATATGAAGTGATTAATTTGTCATCAATAGTAGAGAAGGAAGCTGTACTTGATGAAGATAGACCAATAATAGCTAGTGTATTTTATAATAGAATAAAAATAAACATGCCATTACAATCTGATGCAACAATTCAATATATTTTCAAAGAAAGAAAGAAAAGTATAACTTATAATGATTTAAAAATTGATTCTCCATATAATACCTATAAGGTTGAAGGTTTACCACCTACACCTATAGCAAATCCTGGTATAAAATCTATAGAAGCAGTTTTATATCCAGCAAATACAGAGTATTTATATTTTGTGGCAACTATAGAAGGTGGAAATACTTATAGTAAAACTTACGAAGAACACGTGAAAAATGTTGAGGAATACAGAACAGATAGAGAAGAAAGAAATAATAGTTATTCTACAGATAAATAGGGTAAGTATATTATTAATAGTTTGTATGGATTATGTCTTAAAAATTTGAGATATAATCCTATTAATTTGAAGAGAGCAAGTTAAGTAATAAATTAAGGAGTGAAAGAATTGAGTAATATTGTAAATAATGAAGTTGAAAGATATATAAGAGAAACACTAAAAGATAAAGAAGGTTTATTAAAAGAATTAGAAGAATATGCAGCTGAGTATAATGTGCCCATTGTTCATAAAGAAGTATCGGATTTATTAAAAGTTTTATTAAAAGTTCAAAAGCCAAAGACTATATTAGAAGTAGGTTGTGCCATAGGATACTCATCTATTTTATTTTCAAGTTCTACAAATGGAGAAGCTGAAATAATAACAGTAGAGAGAAATGAAAAAATGATTGAACAAGCGAAGAAAAACTTTGAAAGATCAGGATTTGATAATAAAATTACCTTATTAGAAGGAGATGCGGAAGAATTATTAAAAAATGTTGAAGGTGAATTTGATATGATATTTTTAGATGCAGCTAAAGGTCAATACCAATTATTTTATGATTTAGTAATAGATAAACTTAAAGTTGGTGGCCTTTTAATTTCGGATAATATCCTTTATAAAGGTATGATTGCTGATGATGCTCTTGTAATGAGAAGAAAAAAAACTATTGTAAAAAGAATGAGAAACTACTTAGACTATATATGTAATTGTGACTACTTAAGTACATCTTTAATACCAATTGGAGATGGAGTAGCTTTAAGTTACAAGGAAGCAGAAAGGGTTGAAGAATAATGTTAAACTTAGAATTATCATCATTTGCAAAAGATTTAGAAGGATTAAAGGTTTCTCTTGAAAGTGGAGCAGACAGTGTATATATAGGTGGTCAAACTTTTGGAATGGATACTATATCAAATAAATTTTCTATGGAGGATTTACAAGAAGGTATAGACTTTGCCCATGAAAGAAATAAAAAAGTTTATGTGACCATATCTTTATTACCGCATAACAATGACTTTGTTAAGTTAGAAGAATACTTATTAAAGTTAAATGAAATAAAAGTAGATGGTCTAATATTATGCGAACCAGGGACTTTAGAAATAGTTAGAAAAGTGATACCTAATATGAAAGTTCATATGGGTATACAAGCTAATATTTATAACTATGAAACAGCAAGATTTTATTATGATTTAGGTGTTAAAAGAGTTGTACTTGCTAAAGAATTAGGGCTTAAGGATATAATTGAAATAAGAAAAAATGCACCATGGGACTTAGAAATAGAGGCCTTTGTTCATGGATCAATGGTAATGTCATACTCAGGTAGAAGATTATTATCAAACTATATGACAAGTAAAGATGCTGGAAAATATGATGAGGAAAAACACTATAATTTAGTAGAAGAAAAAAGACCAGGTCAATATTGTCCAATATATGAAGATGAAGGTGGTACTATATTCTATGGGGCAAAGGATTTATGTATGATAGAATTTATTCCAGAGATTATTAAATCTGGTGTTACTATTTTAACTGTAGAAGGACATCTGAAATCAAATGAATATACTAAAAAAGTAATAAAAATATATAGAAAAGCTATTGATGAATTTATAAATAATCCAGATAACTGGCAATTTGATAAAAACTGGTTAGAAGAATTACAAAATATAGATCATAGAGATTTAACAACTGGATTTTATTTAGAAGCAAATATAGATTATACAAAATAATAATATTAAAATGCACAATTATGAAAATAAATGTGCATTTTTTAATATTGTAATTATTTGATAATATTTATGGGCATTATAAGTAAAGAGTATAAGAAATAATAAAATAGAAATGTATTATTATAAAAATTAAATATAAATGGTAGAGATTGAATTGTATCAAAAAATTTATTATAATACATTTATAATATAAAGGACGGAGAGTATAAACTATGGAAAATAAAAAAGAGGAAGTTCTAAATAAATTACTAGTGCAATTATTTAATGATATTTTACATATTGAAGAAAAAGCAATGAAAAATACGGAATTTGCTAATTTGTCTATTACAGAAATACATACTATAGAAGCAATAGGTAAAGAAGGAAATAGAACAATGGGAGAAATTGCTCATGATTTAAGAATTACTGTTGGAACTCTAACTACAGCAATAAATAGACTTATTAAAAAGGGTTACGTGGAAAGAAAAAGGATTGAAGAAGATAGAAGAGTAGTACTTGTTAACTTAACTGAAAAAGGAGAAGAGGTATTTAATGTTCATAATATTTTCCATAAAGATATGATAGATGCTATATTAGAAGCTTTTAAAGGTGAAGATTTAGAAATATTAACAAAAATTTTAGGTAAAGCAAGCAGGTTCTTTGAAAGAAAATATGAAAGCTTCCAATAGGAAGCTTTTTTTGTGATCAAAAATAATAATATATTATTTAGTATAAAATTTACCATTACAGTATTTTTTTTCTTTTAATTGTTAAAAATAATTACAAATGATAAGAGGTGATTGAATGACAAGGACGAAAAAAAACACATCAAATAAATTAATAAGAAGAAGGATAAAATGTTTTTTTATTGTTTTTTTACTATTGTGCACTTATCTAACATATGAAATATCAAATTTAGCAATATTTAAAAATAAAGAATATGAAAGTAAAGTAGAAAGACAAAGTTTAGAAACAATAAATTTAAATAGTGGAAGGGGAATAATTTATGATAGAAATAATTTACCCCTTACAGATAAGAAAAAAACTAAGGTATTACTTGTACCAAAGGATATAATAAGTGGCAATTATCAAAATGTAGCCCTTATAAAAAAAGCAACAAAGTTAACGGAAGAAGATATATATAAAGCAGTACAAGAACAGTTATCAAATGAAATTATTGAAATAGACATTGACTATATTGATGAAAGTAAAATAGATGACTTAAAAGAGAAAAATATTTCAGTAAATGAAAAAACTATTAGATACTCAGATAATAATCTACTAACTCATTTGATAGGATACGTAAAAAAATCAGAAAATAATGGAGTTAGTGGTATAGAGAAATATATGAATGAAGAACTAAAAGATAGTAATAAAAATTATGTATCAGTGTTTAAAGCAGGCGTAAATAATAAAGGCCTTAATTACTTAAAAGGTAGTATAGAAGAAAGTTCAAGTGGAGAAAATTCTTCACATCTTAAAATAAGCATAGATTCTAAGATACAAGAAAACGTAGAAAAAATTATGGACAAAGAAGAAAATCCAAGTTCAGTAATAATATCAGATGTTAAAACGGGTGCAATTTTATCCATGAGCTCAAGACCAAATTTTAATCAAAATGAAATATATGATTATAGTAATAGTACAAAAGGTGAACTACAAAATAGGGCACTAGCTGTTACCTATCCTCCAGGATCTGTATTTAAGCTGGTAGTACTATATGCAGCATTTGAGAATAATGTAATAGATGAAAATTACAGATATTACTGTAATGGGAGCACAAAAATAGGATCTTCAAATAAAGTATTGAATTGTAATAATAATGTGGCCCATGGTTCACAAGATGTTAGCGATGCATTAGCTAATTCCTGTAACTGCGCATTTTATGATATAGCAAAACGGGTAGGTAGTGAAAAAATATTTGAAGCCATAAAAACACTTCATTTAGATGAAAAAGTAGATATAGGAATAGATGAAGAAAAGAATTCTAAAATACCTGAAGATATAGCTCTTAGTAATTTAGCTATTGGTCAGGCTAATATAGAATTTACTCCACTTCAAATTAATCAACTTACTCAAGTAATAGCTAATAATGGTACATATATGCCATTATATATATATGATAGTATTATAGATAATAATAAAAACACCATAAAAGAATACAAGACTAATAAAAAATCAGATATAATGTCTCCTTATACTATGACTAGAATTAAAAATATGATGATGAAAGTATCAAAGGTTGGTACAGCAAAAGCATTAGCCGATTTAAAAGGAGGATGTGGTGTAAAAACAGGTACTGCTCAAAGTAGTTTAAATGGAAAAGACATATCTCATGGATGGATTACAGGTTTTTACCCAGAAATAAATCCTAAATATGCAATAACAATTATAGTTGAGGGAACAGAAAAGGAAAGTAAATCAGCAACTCCGATTTTCAAAGAAATCTGTGAAAATTTAAAATAAATTTAACTAAGAATAGTCAACTTTACCAGGTCACTTTCATATAATTTAGAGTGACACCTAAAAAAGGGGGTGGCCTGTTGACTATTCTAAAATCATTTGAAAAACCATTAACCCCTGAAGAAGAGATACATTATTTATATTTATTAAAAAACGAAAATAATCAAGAAGCTAAAGAAATTTTAATAGAGAGAAACATGAGACTAGTGGCTCACATAGCAAAAAAATATAATAATTCTAATGAGGATCAGGATGATCTTATATCAATAGGGACTATTGGTTTAATTAAGGCCATAGAGACATTTAAAGTAGATAAGGGAACAAGACTAGCAACTTATGCGTCAAAATGTATAGAAAATGAAATTCTAATGAATATCAGAACTAATAAAAAAAATAAGGTGCAAGTTTCTCTTCAAGACCCTATTGGTGTAGATAAGGAAGGGAATTCCATTAGCTTAATAGATATATTAGGTACAGAACCTGATTATGTAATAGATCAGGTTGAATTAAAAGTACAAATAAGTAAACTTTATGAAAAATTGGATAAAATTCTTACAGATCGAGAAAAAGAAATTATTCAATTAAGATATGGACTTACACCTTTGGGATATAAAACTCAACGAGAAATATCTCAAAAACTTAACATATCACGTTCTTATGTATCAAGAATTGAAAAAAAAGCTCTTAAAAAGTTGAGAAAAGAATTAAAATCAGAAAAAAGCCTTGAATAAGGCTTTTTTTGTCGTGTATAACTTTTTTATTTATACCCAGAAATTGACAAAATATTTAATATAATTATGATAATATAACTTATATGATAAAAATAGAGAAAAAATATGAAGTTTATACTCAAGAATCGTGTTTTTTAGTAATGAACTAAGTGTATTCAATTTATAAATAAGTTATTACTGTTGTCAGGTTATAAAGGGGGAAACTTTATGATTTTAAATGAGTATGGTGAATTATTATATTTATTAAAAATTATTACAAACATAGCAATACCATTATTGTTAATATTCATATATAAGATATCAAAAAATAAGAGTACATTGTTGATATTGACATTATTTTTTTTAGAAATACTAATAATGCAATTAAAAGAATATAATATTAGGCTAATAATGAACTATACTACTGAAGTATCTTTTATAGTAAACTTTTTAAAACTTGTTATGTTATTTCAAATAAAAATAAAAAGCAAAGGAAGTTTGAAAAAATATATTATTCCTGCAATGTTTACAATTGGGCTAATATATACAGAATTTTATGGTTTTATGATTACGGATGCAATATATGAAATATTAATTAACCTATGTATTTTAAGTATTTTATGTATTAACGTTATATATAGAAAACATAAGGAAAATGAATTGAATAAAAATAAATTTCATATGAATAAGAAATATATATCAAGAACAATAAAAGAAATAGAAAAAGAAGCTTACATACAGAATTATATGAGAGACGTAATTAAAACTGTTAATGATAAATTATCTAGCATTGTTGAGGTAATTAATATTCCTATAATAATTTTAAATGCATCTAATTATAAATGTATTTTTAAGAATAAGTATTTTGATGAATTTATAACAGAAAATAATTACAATGTAGAAAACTTTAGCTTTACTGATTTTATAAGCAATGAGTTAGATAAAGACTCTAAAAATGTATTTGATCAAATAAGTAAGATGGATTTTGGAAAAGAAAATTTTTTACAAATAGAGCTTGTTAATAAAAAGTATAAGCTAGTTTTAGTAAAAGATTACTATGAGGATGGAGAAAGAATAATTTGTGAATTAAAAGATATCACTGAAATATCTCTTGAAGAAGATAAATTGAAAAAAAGTGAATTAAGATATAAAACTTTAATGGATATATTAAGCGATGGTGTATTTATTCATGATGGAGATAATATTAGTTATATTAATAAAATAGGGATGGATATACTTGATTTAGATTCATCTATAAAAAATGTATGGACTGTGGATAAAATAGAAAAAAGAATAAGTAAAGATAGCAAGGATGAGTTTTTACACAATATTTTTATATTAAAAAATGGTATAAAAGATCAAGAAAAAAGTCAATTAGAATTGGAAAACGGTAAAATTATAGATTTCATTTCATCCACTTTTAGATTAAATGGAAAAAAAATGATATTAAGTATTGCCAGTGATTGTACGGAACATGAAGTTGCATTGAATAAACTTGATGAAAACAAAGAGACTTATTATGGATTAATTCAAACTTTACCAGAAGGGATTATATTAGTTAATAAATATACTAAAAAGCAAGTATATACTAATAAATACATGATGAGACTGTTAAAAGATATGGGACTAGATAACTTTAATAAAATAATAGATACATATTTAGAAAATAATGAAGAAGTTAATTTTAAAACTTTTTATGTAAATCAAGAGAAAAATAAAAAGATATCAATAGCCATTGAGAAAGTACCAAAACAAGATAATTTGCTTGTTATAGTAAGAGATCTAGAAATTGAACAACAACTAGAGAGTGTATATAATAAACTTCAAATGATAAAAGAAAGAAATAAGTTTAAAACTGAGTTTTTAACAAGGGTTTCTTCTATTATAAAAAAACCAATAAACACCATATTTGAAATTAACAAATTTTTAGGCAACAATAAAGATATATATAATTATGATGGAGTAAGAAGTTATACTAAAACAGTTAAACAAAATTCTTACAGATTAAAAAGATTATTAAATAATATAGAAGAGATAAGTAAGATAGAGGCAGGTATATATTATAGGGATTATAAGATTTATGATATAGTTAAATATTTAGATGAGCTTGTGCAGCTGTGCAGAGAGTATACAAAGCCTAAAAATTTGGATATAACATTTGAAAGTAATAAAAGAGAAGTTCTAATTTTTATGGATAAAGAAAAAATTGAAAAGATTATACTTAATTTATTGTCTAATGCAATAAAATTCACTGAAAAAGGTGGAAAAATAAATGTATCTTTAAGAGTAGATAAAAAAGATATAACAATAGCTATTAAAGATAATGGTAGTGGAATACCTAGTAATAAGCTTGACTTTATTTTCGAAAACTTTGAGCAAGTTAATAGGTCCTTATCTAGAACAGCAGAAGGAACAGGCGTCGGTTTATATCTTGTTAAGAAGTTAGCTTTGATCCACCATGCTAAAATTCAAGTTAATAGCAAGATAGGTTATGGAAGTAAATTTGAAGTAATACTTAAAGGTAATTACTTAGAAAGTACTAAAGAAAATAGACATAAACTTGAAAATATTATAATAGATAGGGAATCTATTGATTTAGAGTTTTCTGATATATATTTGGCTTAGAACTTAAAAATAGGGGGGGGAGTAATGAATGGTTTTATTGTAAATTTGAATACACTGACTATTTCCTTATTATTATGTGTTTTTTTTATTATTTTATCTAGTATAGGCATTAGAAAAAGTAAAAAAAACATAATTCAATTAGTATTGATAGGAACCATTCTAATAATGAAAATATGCTATTACTTAAATAGAATAGCAGAAGAGACTATAATTTCTAATGATTATAATTTATTTTATATGTTTTTAGTTGGAGATATAATAGTATTAATGTTGTTTTATCTTATATCTAACGATGAAAAGATAAATTTGCTTAGTAGAATTATTTTTATTATAAATTATGTAGTTTGTATATTTTCATTTTATTTAAGTGTTAATAATATATATATTAATTTGAATGATTTTATTATTATAAGTCTTATTATAGGTAATATTTGCTTGTATTATACTAAGTACCCTAAATTGATACAGACTATTTCATTATATTATATTATTAATTTTATATTAGTATTGCAAAGTCATATTATTAATTGTCTTATATATAGTAATATACTTCTAGATTTATTAATTGTTTCACTTATTTTTTTAAAAACTTATATATTTTATATTGAGCAACCTAATATAAAATATGCTAAAACAGAAAGTAATTTAAATAGAAGTGCCATAAATATGAAGTTATATGATGAAAGATTGAATAATTATAGAATGGTTAATAAAATACTGCAAGAAGACTATGGTTTAAAAGAAAAAAATCTACATATTCTTCTAGGACAGTTTAAAAAGAGTGCACTACTAATAGATGAAGATAACTATATCATTAATAATGATGTTGTCTTTAAAACCATGTTTAATTCATATAAGGACTATCATACAGCAATAAAATTAGATGATTTTTTAAATGATAATATGATAGAAAAAGAAAAATTTTTAAAAAGTATAGAAGATGCAAGATATTATAGTGAAAGTATAATTATTGAAGTAACAATAAAAGATGGTAGGATTTTTGAATGTGTCTTTTCTTTATATGAAGAATATGAATCTTCAAAAGTAATTTGTATTTTATCTGATATTACATATGAAAAGAAAATGGCCTTAAAGATACAAGAAAATGATACGAAGTATAAAAAGATAGTTGAAAATATACCATACTCTATAATATTAGAAAAAAATAAAGAGATAATTTATAATAATAACAAGTTAGATATAGATTTAAACAATAGGGATATTAAGAATATAATTTTAAATAGTGCGACAAAAGGTGAAATAAATTATATTGATGATGAAAGTAAAGAAATTTCATTATATATAGATAGAATCAAATTTATTGAAGACGATGAGGAAATTAGTTTAATTGAAATAAAAGATATTTCTAATTACAAAAAGTTGCTTAATAAATTGGAAGTGAGTGCAAATCAATATAAAACTTTAATAGATACTATACCTGAGGCAATATGTGTATTAGATTATGAAAGTAAAGAGTTTGAGTATGCAAATAATACTTTCTTTGAATTATTCAAAATTCAAGATATAGAAAATATGGACTTGGATGAAATATATAATGACATAGCAATTAGTTCTGGTAATATAAATGAAAATATTAAATACATAAGAAAAACTCTAAAGGATGGATACGGAGGATTAATAAATATTGAAAGTAGTGTGGTACTTATCAATATTAATAAATCCACTAAAATGGTACTAATAATTAGAGATATTACAGAAGAAATTAAAGTAGAATCAATGAAAAAAGAAATTTTAGAAAGTGAAATTATTAATAAGGACAAGGATGATTTCTTTATAAATATGTCCCATGAACTGTTAACACCGGCTAACTTACTTCATAGTAGTAATCAATTTATAGAAAGAAATTGTAAAGATATTATTAAAAGAGAGCCTGATGGAGAGTTTGCCAACTCTATATCAGTTATGAAAAAACATGTGGAGATTTTGATTACATTAATTAATAAGATTATGGAATTATCTAAGTTAGAAGAAGATAACCATAATGAAAGTAATGAAATTTACGATATTGTATCTTTATGTGAAGATATAGTTACTCAGTTAAATAAGTATACTGTTTATAAAGGTATTAACATAGTATTTGATACAGATGAAGAGGAAATATATACAAAAATAGATTCAGATGATATGACTAAAGCTATTCTTACCTTATTGTCTGTAATAGTAAAAAATTCTAGGATAAAAAGTACAATTGATTTTAGTATAAAAACTAAAGTAGATAAAGTAATAATTACAATAGAAAATTTTAAAAGATATAACTATGAGCAGTATCTGGATAATTATGAAGAAAAAATTCTCAATTTGAGTATGTCCATTGCAAAGTTAATAGTAAACAAGTATAAGGGAAAAGTAGACATGAGGACTAACAAGGATGATTGCATATTAATTGAAATTGAACTTAATATTGAAAAAAATATTAATGATAATGAAAAAACTATTAAGGTAATTGATGAAAACTTTATTTATAATGAATATAAGAAAATATGTGATTTATAGTTAAAATAAGATGTATAAATTACAAAAGATATGATAATAAACTAATAAAGGAGCTATTATGAATATAAATTCTAACACAAAATTAATAGGTCTTCTGGGACAACCAGTAAGCCAAAGCTTTTCACCAAGCATACATAATTATTTATCACAAAAATATAAAAAAAATAACATTTATATGTGTTTTGAAATAGAAAAAAATAACTTACAAAATGTAGCACAAAGTATAAAGACTTTTAATATGAAAGGTTGTAATGTAACAATTCCTTATAAAGTAGATATAATTCCATATCTAGATAAAGTAGATAAAAATGCACTACTTATAGGAGCTGTAAACACAATAAAAAATGAAAATAATGAGTTAGTAGGCTATAATACAGATGGTATAGGATTTATAAAATCTTTAACAGATGAAGGTTATGATTTAAAAGATAAAAAAATAATTATTTTAGGAGCTGGAGGGGCTTGTAGAAGTATAGCTGTAGAATTGGCTAACAAAGAAGTTTCTCATATTGAAATTAGAAATAGAAATGAAAAAAAGGCAGAGAATATTTGTAACTTAATTAATAGTAATTTCTTATCAAAAGCTCATTACAATACAAATTCAGTAGAAGAAAAAGATTTAAAAAAATTTGATATTTTAATTAATACTACGCCAATAGGAATGGGGTCTAAGGATTGTCCAATAGATATTAATATAAATCCACCAAAAAATTTACTAGTATGTGATATTGTATATAAGCCTCATGAAACTGCATTATTATCTTGGGCTAAGAATAATAATTTAAAAGTTGTTTATGGCATTAATATGTTAATTAATCAAGGACTATTAGCTTATGAAATATGGGAAAATATAAAAACAAGTGAGGATGATTTTGAAGAAATAAAGAATATATATTTCAATTCACTAAAGTAATATTTTAGAAAGGATGATGAGAATTAAAAGAAAAGGATTCACAACTTTAGAATGTGTAATAAGCTTATTTATTGTTAGTATGATAGTATTTATAATTACGTCCACATTGCATAATAATATTATTTTGCTTAAGAAAAATAATCATAATAGACAGATGTTATATATAGCTAAGGAAAAGATCGAAGATGAAAGAAATAAAATAAAAAAGAGCACTAATATAGGTAGATATGACGAGGAGCAAAGGATTAACAATTTTAAAGTGAAAACTTTAGTTACTCCAATTAGTTATTATAATTGTTATGATTTAAGAGTTAAAGTATCAGATAATAATAGAGAAATGGAACTTAATACTTATGTTACAAAGAAGGAATAAAGGTTCAATTTTAATTATGTCTGTTATTACATTTTCAATAATTAGCTTAATATGTATTACATGTTCCAGTTTAATTTTAAGTAATAACAGAATCAGTGAGTTAGAATATAAAACTGAAAAGCTTAAGGAAGAGAATCTTGGAGTTATTGAACTTATTTATAGTAACATGCTTAAAGAAGTTAAGTATGCTGTGGAAAACACAGAAATAGAAGATGAATTTTATAATTATTTAACTAAAAATAATAGTGCCATATTTATAAATAAAGTAAAGCAAATTGAAAATACAGGTCTTACGAGTAGAACTATAGATATGGCTTTTGATAATATCTTGTCTACAAAAGAATATATTCATTATAAAATTTCAACAAAAAGCAAAATTAATAATCACGATAAATATGCATTAATAAGCGTGAAAATTAAAAATCCTTGGTTTGGTAAAATAGAGAAAAGTTCAGAAGAATTAAAAGAATCAGATATGAATGAACAAGAAGATTTAAATATGGAAGTTAATGTTGAAAGTACTGAGAATCAAATTGCTGAAATAAATGAAGGTGATTTGATTACATTTTATAATTACGAGGAGAAATAATATATGAAGCGAGAAGGAATGTGAGTACGCTTGAACTTATAGTAACAATAAGTATAATGGTCATCTTATCCAGTATTTGTTTTATGAAATACGAAGGTGATAACTATAAAATAGAATTTTTTGCAAAAGAATTATGTTCAGACATACGTTATGTAAGAAGAGAAAATATGTTAAACAATCCCAATGTTTATATTAGATTTCTAAATGAAGGTAACAAATGGTCTTATATTTTACAAAAAAATAAAAAAGAAGATAAAAGAGTGTATTTACCAAAGAATGTAAACTTAAATTTTCCAATAGGACAGAATAATTCCTTAATAACTTTTTATACTACTGGTCTATATAAAAATGGTGGTGGTACCATAAGTATTAATAAAGGTGATAATTATAAATATATAACAATAGTGCCAGTAAGCGGAAGGGTACTATACAAAGAGGGAATATATGAAAAGTAGAAAAGGTTACTTGCTTTTAGAAAGCATAATATCTTTATTTATTATAGTTACTATTTCCTTAAGCTTATATTCATTTCTATTCTTTAGTAATAAATATAAAAAAACTATTGAAGATAATGTGGAATTGTATGAACAAGGTGAAGAAATGTGTTATCAAATTAATAAAGTTATAGAAAATAGCAATGGAATTATAAGTATAGGTGATTTAAATGGAAATACCATAAAAGGAGATACTTCATCTTATATAAAAATTAATTCAATAAAATGTGAATATAAAAATCAATATAGAAATGTAAAAGATAAGGAAGTAAGTTATAAAAGCAATAAAAAACTGTTTATAAATACATTAAACAGTAGTGGAAATAGTGAACCTGGAGGATATGAAATAGGCGACTACGTTGATTATATATCTGTAATGATAGAAAATAACAAGATATCAGTTAAACTTAATTTAAGTAAAAATGATGAAAAATATGAAACGACTTTTAAATCTTATATAAAAAAATTTTAAAAGTAAAATAGGACGATAAAATCGTCCTATTTTTCCGTTTACATACACACATAAATAAACATTTTTTAAACAACACATAACAAAAAACAAATTAAAGATATGGGATTCATATCTCTATATATAGAATATAGGATTTTAAAACCTTTTACAATAATTTAAATATAATTATATTAAAAAATTAATTTTTGTAAATTATACACTTTTTGAGTTTAAGTAATTTAATTTTGATAGAGTATTTAAAATATTTCTTCCTTCAAAAACTCCTTCAATAATACGTCTAGCTCTAAAGCTATCTCCTATATTTAATATTTCTACTTCGTCAGTGAAATGATTTTTTAATTCATCAAATATAGGATTGTTTGATTTCATACCTAAACAAACAAATCCATAATCAAAGTATAAATCTTTCTTTTCTCCATTTTCTAATTCCACATAGAAAGAGTTTTCTTTAACTTCTAATAGAGAAGTGTTTGTAAGTTTATTAACATTATGTTTTTTCATAGTAGAAGAAGTATCTGCTTTTGTAACTGGATCAAGACCGTTCCCAATAATAGGCATTTTTTCAACTACAGTAACTGATGCATTTCTCTTTGCAAAAAACTCCATTACATCTAGGCCAACAGCTCCTCCGCCTATAATAATAACATTTTTTCCTAATAAATCTTCAGGATAGTCATTTATATTTTTTATCATATTGTTTATTGAGCTTATTTTGCTTCCATCCTTATCAACATAATCGTGTAACCCTTTTATTGGAGGTAGTAAAGGAGTAGAGCCTGTTGCATTAACAATGATATTTGGTTTTAAATTTTTTATAAAATCAACATCAGCTTCAGTGTTTTTGAATACAAATAAATTGTTTAGTTTATTTGTTCTATTAATTAAATAATTTGGGAAATCAGCTAATCTTTTTTTATCAGGAATTTTTGAAATATCAGTAGCTAATCCACCTAAGTGATCTTGTTTTTCTATTAAGAATGTAGTACAACCCACTTCACTAGCAGTACATGCAGCTTCCATACCTGATGTTCCACCACCAATTACAACTACGTTACAAGGTTTTTTTGTTTTTGTATTTAAGTAATCTTCTCCTTCATTTACAGATGGATTGACTGTACATCTAATTGGCCTATTTAACATTATTCTATTGCCAGCACAGCCTATATTACATGATATACATTTACGTAATTCATCTTCTCTATTAGTGGAAACTTTATTTACCCATTCAGGATCGGCAATTAATCCACGTCCCATTCCGATTATATCAGCATGATTTTGGGATAATATTTCTTCAGCAACTTTAGGATCTCTTATATTACCCATTGATACACATGGTTTCTTAAACTTTTCTTTTACAGCTTTAGCCATATATGAACGCCATCCATCAGGGAAATAATTAGAATCTATTTGATATTGTATAGATGAATTTAATCCACAAGAAACGTCAAATGCATCAACTTCATCATTTAAAAGTTCTAGATATTTTAAAACATCATCTAAAGTATTACCACCTTCAACTAATTCATCTGCACTAATACGAAGGAATATTGGGAAGAACGGTCCAACATTTTTACGAACTTCATCTATTACCATTCTTGCAAATCTTGTACGATTTTCAATAGAACCACCAAATTCGTCAGTTCTATTATTTGTTGTCGGAGATAAGAATTGACTTATTAAATATGAGTGACCAGCATGGATTTCTACACAGTCAAATCCAGCCATTTGAGCACGTTTTGCTGCTTCTCCATATTTTTTTGTTATAATTATAATTTCATCTTTAGTTAATGGCACAGGTATTTCACCGCCATCTTTTGATGGAATATTTGATGCAGATACTGGTTGCATATTTGTTCTTGAAGACATGGCAGATGCTCCAGCATGATTTATTTGTATACCAATGCAAGCACCTTGTTTATGAACTCTTTCACACAGTTTATATAATCTAGCTATATAACTATCTTGGTCTATACGAAGCTGAGTAGTTCCGTTTGAACCTTGTGGTGAGTACACACTGGCATTTTCTACCATTAAAAGTCCAGTACCACCTTTTGCTCTTTGCTCGTAGTAGTCTATGTGAAGAAAACTCATTTCTCCATTTTGTTCTCCATAGTTAGTTCCCATAGGGCACATCATTACACGATTTCTAAGTGTCATATGTTTTATTGTCAAAGGTGACAATAAATTTTTATATTTATTATTCATAACTAATAAACCTCCCCTTTATTTGAAATGTAGTTTAATATTTTAATATTTTTATTGTTAAAAAAATAATTTCCTTGCAATTCAAATTTTAAATTATAAAGATTGATAAAACAAATTGATATTTTTATATAAAATAATAGAAAAAAACTATAGGTTATAGTAAAATTGGAGAAAGATTAAAATTATAAAAAATATTTTAAAAATTAAGATTATATATAGGGGGAACGAGATGAATTTAAATCATTTGCAATATTTTGTAACATTAGCAAGAGAAGAGCATTATACTAATGCTGCACAAAAACTATCTATTACCCAACCTAGTTTAAGTAATGCAATATCATCTTTAGAAAAAGAGTTGGGAACATACTTGTTTGAAAAAAAAGGAAGAAATGTTGTGTTGACTAAATATGGTAAAGTGTTTTTGGAATATGCAGAAAAAACACTAGAAACTTTAAATCAAGGAGTAAAAAAAGTAAAACTTCTGACTAGTGAAACTAGTGGAATAATAGATTTGGGATATATATATACTTTTGGAATGAAAGATATATCCCTACTAGTAAATAGTTTTTTGGAAGAAACGAAAGATAAAAACTTTAAATTTACATTTTCAGATGGTAATACATGGGATATTATAAATGGTCTAAAAAATGAAGATTATGATGTGGGATTTTGCTCCAAAATAGAAAGCGAAGATGATATAGAATTTATTAAGGTGAAAGAAGAGGAACTAGTATTAATTACACCCAAAACCCATCCTCTATCTAATTATAAAGAGATTAATTTAGAAGATACAATTAATTATAAATATATAGCTTTTAAAAAAAATAGTGGGCTAAGACCATTTATAGATAATATGTTTATGGAAATAAGTGAAAAACAAAATATAATATATGAAGTAGAGAAAGATGAATCATTGGCAGGTTTAGTAGAGGGGAATTTTGGCATAGCAATTATTCCTAAAATACCTATATTAGATCATTTAGATGTGAATATTATAAAAATTAAAAATCCAAAATATAATAGAAATATTTATATGGCTAAACTAAAAAATAAATATTTATCTCCAGCTGTCAATGAATTTGTAAAATTCGTTATTAATAAAACTAAATAAATCATAGAGAAAAACTATAAAAAGACATAAAAATATCAATTGGTAGATTTTTATTTTTTTTAATATAATGAAATTAAGTAAAATTAATAATTAAAATTTTAACAATTTGAACATTTATTATATTATAAAAAGATAAGAAGGAGATTAGAGGAATGGAAAAAAGAATAACAGGACATACAGAATTAATAGGACTAATGGCTTATCCAATAAGACATTCAAGTTCACCAGCAATGCACAATGAAGCATTTAGAAAATTAGGATATGATTATGCATACTTAGCTTTTGAGGTGGATAACGATTCCCTAGAAGATGCAGTAAAAGGTCTTAGAGCTTTAAAATTAAGAGGTTGCAATGTATCAATGCCAAATAAAACAGTAATACACAAATACTTAGATGAAATATCGCCAGCAGCTCAATTATGTGGAGCAGTAAATACTGTAGTAAATGAAAATGGAAAGTTAATAGGACATATAACTGATGGTATAGGATTTATGCAATCGTTAAAAGAGCAAAGTATTGATGTTATAGGTAAAAAGATGACTATAGTAGGAGCTGGTGGAGCAGCTACTGCAATAGAAATACAAGCAGCTTTAGATGGGGTTAAAGAAATATCTATTTTTAATATAAAAGATAAATTTTGGGATAATGCACAAGAAACTGTTAAAAAAATAAATGAAAATACTTCATGTAAAGCAGCTTTATATGATTTACAAGATTTAGATAAATTAAAAAAAGAAATAGAAGATAGTTTTATATTTGTAAATGCAACAGGTATGGGAATGAAGCCACTAGAAGGAAAAACTTATATACCAGATAAATCATTTTTCAGACCAGAACTAATAGTGGCAGATGTTGTTTACTCACCGAGAGAAACAGAAATGCTAAAAATGGCTAAAGAAGTTGGTTGTAAGACTATGAATGGATTAGGAATGATGTTGTTCCAAGGTTCAGCAGCTTTTGAATTATGGACAGGAGAACCAATGCCAATAAATCATATGAAAGAATTTTTAGGGATATAGGTATATAGTCAGGTTTAATAATATGAGAGTTGTATAGATAGTTATACAACTCCTTTATTTGGAGGATAATATGAATACAGTAAAAATAAAAAATGTAATACTTGGACAAGGAAAACCAAAAATTTGTGTGCCAATAGTTGGTATTACAAAAGAAGATATATTAAATCAAGCAAGGGCTTTAGAAAATGTAGAAGTTGATGTAGTGGAATGGCGTGTTGATTGGTTTGACGGAGTATTCCAATTAGAAAAAGTAAAAGATGTTTTAGTTGATTTGAGAAATGAATTAAAAGAGTTACCTTTATTATTTACTTTCCGTACATCAAAGGAAGGTGGAGAAAAATCCATAGAAAACAAAGAATACGTAAAATTAAATAAAGCAGTGGCGGCTACAGGATTAGTAGATTTAGTAGATGTTGAGGTATTTACTGGTGATGATTATGTTAAGGAAATAATTAAATCAGCTCATGAATCAAATGTTAAAGTAATAGCTTCAAATCATGACTTTGAGAAAACACCATCAAAAGGTGACATAGTAAGTCGTTTGATAAAAATGCAAGATTTAGGTGCAGATATTCCTAAAATAGCTGTAATGCCTAAGTGTAAATTGGATGTTTTAGAATTATTGGAAGCAACTGTAATAATGAGTGAACAATATGCTGATAGACCGATAATAACTATGTCTATGGCAGGTCAAGGTGCCATAAGTCGTTTATGTGGGGAAGTATTTGGTTCTTGTTTAACTTTTGGAGCAGTATCTAAAGCGTCAGCTCCAGGTCAAATAAATGTAGAAGAGCTTAATAAAGTATTAAATATTATAAATAAAAGTTTATAATAAAAATATTATTATAATGAAAAGGGGCTTTTTATGATTTCAAAACCTATAGAAAATATTGAGCGAAATGATGATAAAAATAATGTAAATAAATTAGCTAAAAACATGGGGATTGCTCTTGGTGTAGGATTAATTACAGGTTTATTATTACTTCTTTTGAGAGAATATTTAAACTCCCATGGCTATGAATCTGTCTGGACAGTAATAAATAATTTATTTTTTCAAGATATTAGTGTAGAAGAAGGTAAAAATGCAATAGGTATATTTTATATAATAGGGCAGCTATTTATAAATTGTCTACAGTTAATAATAGTACCTATGATTTTTTCCTCTATAGCAATTGCAATGTGTCAAATTAGTGATACAAAAAAATTAGGACGTATTTCAGGAAAAACTTTATTAGGTTTTTTAGCTACTTCAACATGTGCTTTGATTATTGCCATAATATGTGGTTTTATTACTTATAACTTAGGATTATTTAATGTTTCTATATCAGGTAGTGGTGTTAGTCAAGTTGCTTCTAGTGGAAATCCTTTAATGGTAATACTTGATGCTGTACCTAATAACATAGGAACTGTACTTATAACTAATGGTCGTGTTATAGCAGTAGTATTTTTGGGTGCTGTAATTGGACTTTGTATTAATAAACTAGAAGGTGAAATACTAATTATAAAAAAATTATTTATTGATTTGAATAATATAATAACTGTATTTTTAAATTATGTAATATATAATTTTGGCCCTATAGCTGTTTTCGTTTTAATATCAAGAACTTTTGCAGTATATGGAGTAGAACATCTTAGACCCGCTTTTGCATATCTTGCAACAGTTACTATAGCGGCATCCATATGTCTAGTGTTTTTATATAGTTCATTTATTTATATAACAACAGGTTTAAATCCAATAATATTTATGAAAAAAATAACAAAAGTTGCTCTTTTAGCTGTTTCTGCAGCTTCATCTGCAGCTGCTCTTTCTCTAAACTTAAAGACTACTACAGAAGAGCTTGGTGTTAGTAAAGATATTGCATCTTTTGTTTTGCCTTTGGGAATGACAATAAATATGAATGGTACAGCTATAATGCAAGTGGTTGGTACTGTATTCATAGCTGCCAGTGCAGGTTATAAAGTAACACTAGGAAATATGCTTTTAATTGCTATTTTAGCTCTTATAGCATCAGTAGGTACTCCATCTGCACCAGGTTCATCAATGATAGTATTATTTACAGTAATATCAGGAATGGGATATAATAACGATGCTACACTTATAGCATATGCTTTACTATTGGCTATTAATAGACCTATGGATATGTATACTACTTCTCTAAATGTAATTGGAGATGCAGCAACAGCATTAGTAGTATCTAAATCAGAAGGAACCTTAGATATTGAAAAATATAATTCTTAATATAAAACTATATTTAATTTAAATCTCTATAAAAGTTTTATATAAAGTATTAATATTATATTTGGCTTTTATTGTAGTTAGTGATTACAAAGTTTTTAAACTCCCTAACAGCTGGTGATAAATAAGTGTCTTTTAGATTAGCAATATAGAAATTTCTCTCCCAACTTGGATAGTTTATATCCAAAGATTTAACATCTAGGAAATTTAGTATGTTCATATATGGAACTATTGCAATACCAAAATTTTTAGCTACTAATCCAGCAATTACTTGATCCTCTTCAACTTCATAAGAAATAGAAGGTTTTTCATTTATTTTTTCAAATAAGTTATCAATAATAGGTCTAAGACCACTTTTTTCACTAAAAATTATTTGAGGATATTTAATAGTTTCTCTTAAGTCCACAGAATCTTTACTTGCTAATGGATGGTCAAGTGAAACTATTAAAACTAGTTTTTGATTAGCTACAGGTGTAAAATCAATATTTGCTTCTTTTTCTATTTTGGAACAAAATGCTATGTCGTAATTTCTGTTTTTTAATCCTTCAATAATATCTGAGGTAGTGGATGCTGTATTGAAATTAAATTTTATATCTTTATTAGGATCTTCATCTAAAAAATTTTGGCATACTTTTGGAATAAATTCTGTTCCTAAAGCTCTTAAAAATCCTAAGTCAATTTTCCCTTCACCCATACCTACATTTTTTAACTCTTTGACACTTGAGTCTAGTATATCTAAAGATTTTTCAACACTATTTAAGAATATCTTGCCATATTTAGTTAAAACTACATTTCTACCTTCTTTTTCAAATAAACGAATTCCCAATTCTTCTTCTAACAAAGAAATAGCATTACTTAAACTGGGTTGAGTAATAGAAAGTTTCTGAGCTGCCTTGGTGTAATGCTCTAAGTGAGCTAAAGTAACAAAGTAACGTAAATGATATAAATTCAATATTAACTCTCCTTTTTGTAATATAAATATTTATTTTAATTCATTAATTGTAAACAGTTAAATATATGGATATAAGTAAAAATGAATTTTCTTAAACTAAATATACTAAAAACTATATATAAAATCAATGAATTGATAGAATATTATCAATTGGTTATTATAAAAATCCTATGATAATATATAAATATAGTCATCTAGATGAATGCAAGAAAACGGTTTTCGAAAACATACATTATTCTTAAAATAACTTATAGGCTATAAGAAAAAACAAACAACTAATAACTATATTAGTTCTAAATTTTAGGGGGAAATACAAATGTCAAAAAAACATCCTATTACTGTAAGTTCATGGACACTTGGGGATAAGTGTAAATTTGAAGAACGTGTTATAGCTGCTAAAGAAGCTGGATATGAAGGAATTGGACTTAGAGCTGAAATATATGTTGATGCTTTAAATGAAGGACTTTATGATGAGGATATACTAGCAATTTTAGAAAAACATGATATGAAGGTTACTGAAGTTGAGTATATAGTTCAATGGGCTGAGGAAAACAGATCATATGAACAAAAATATAAAGAGCAAATGTGTTTTCACATGTGTGAATTATTTGGAGTAAAACAAATAAACTGTGGTCTTATGGAAAACTATTCAATAGAATATACAGCACAAAAGCTTAAAGAACTTTGCCATAGAGCAGGAAAATATATAATTGGAGTAGAACCAATGCCATACAGTGGACTTCCAAATCTTGAAAAAGCTTGGAAAGTTGTTGAAAAATCTGGATGTGATAATGCCATGATAATATTAGATACATGGCACTGGGTAAGAGCAAATCAACCATATGAAGGTGTAATTGATATGATACCAGCAGAAAAAATCGTATCTGTTCAAATAAATGATGTTCAAGCAAGACCATATGCTAAAGAAGTATTAAGAGATGAGTCAATGCATGATAGAGTAGCTCCAGGAGTTGGATATGGAGATACAGTTGGATTTTGCAAGATGTTAAGAGATAAAGGAATTAAACCAAATGCATTAGGTGTAGAAGTAATATGCGATGAGTATGTTGAAAAAGGCGTAGACTTTGCAGCTAAATATACATATGAAAATGCAATGAAAGTTTTAAAAGAAGCTTGGCCTGAAATGATAGAAGAAATAGATGTAGAATTGGCTTAGACATAATGTTTTAAATATTAACTGCATGTCTACCAAATAAGAGGCATGCAGTTAAAAATAAAAATTACTACGAGATGAATTTACCTAGTAGGACAAATATAATTTTGAAATTTTAATTTAAATAGAAATATTAATGTTAATTATTATACAAAAGAATTATTTGATTTTGAAAACAATATAAAACCTATTGGTTTTATTTGAAATATAAAACTTAACAAAAATAAACCAAATAAATTTTATTAAAAATATATACAAAAAGGATGGAGAATTATGAGATACAAATCAATGTTTAAACCTATACAAATAGGTCCCATAACAGTGCCTAACCGTTTTGTTGTACCACCAATGGGAAATAATTTTGCAAATACTGATGGTACATTAAGTGAAAAATCTAAAAACTACTATGAAGCAAGAGCTAAAGGTGGATTTGGATTAATAACAATAGAGTCAACTGTTGTTTACAATAAATCGAAAGGTGGACCTAGAAAACCTTGTTTATTTAGTGACGATTCAATAGAAAGCTTTAAAACTGTAATAGATGCATGCCATGCGCATGGGGCAAAGGTTTCTGTACAATTACAACATGCTGGACCAGAAGTTAATGCTAAAATAGCTGGACATAATCCAATAGCAGCTTCTCCTATTCCAACTAAACAAGGGCACATAATTCCTGATGAAGTTTCGACAGAAGAATTATATCAAATAATAGAAGCTTATGGGGATGCAGCTCTTCGTGCTAAAAAAGCAGGAATAGATGCAGTAGAGCTTCATTGTGCTCATGGTTACTTAGTAAGTTCATTCATATCACCAAGAACTAACAAACGTGTTGATGAGTTTGGTGGATGTTTTGAAAATAGAATGAGACTTCCTCGCCTTATATTAGAAAATATACGCAAGAAAACTGAAGGAGCAATAGCTATATTATGCAGAATAAATGCTTCTGATGATAAATTAGGAGGAGTAAGTGCAGAAGATTCTACAGCTATAGCAGCTTATTTAGCTGAAGAGTGTAAAGTAGATGGATTACATGTATCACGTGCTACTCACTTAAATGATGAATTTATGTGGGCTCCTACTACAGTTCATGGTGGATTTAGTGCTGATTTAGTAGCAAAAATAAAACAAGCTGTCAATATTCCAGTAATAACAGTTGGTCGTTATACTGAACCTCAATTTGCTGAGATAATGGTTAATCAAGGTAAAGCGGACTTAGTAGCGTTTGGTCGTCAAAGTATAGCTGATCCAGAAACTCCAAATAAATCTAAAGAAGGAAAATTAGAATTAATGACTCCATGTATAGCATGCTTACAAGGTTGTGTACCTAATATGTTCCAAGGAAAACCATTAACATGTCTAAGTAATCCATTAGTTGGTCGTGAAGATGAATTAAAACCAGCTAAAGAAATTAAAAATATTTTAGTTGTTGGTGGTGGAGTTGGAGGAATGGAAGCTGCTTGGGTGGCAGCCTCTAGAGGTCACAAAGTTACATTAATTGAAAAAACAAATACACTAGGTGGACAAATGAGACTTGCTGCTTACCCACCAGGTAAAGGAGATTTAACTAATTTAGTTCGTAATTTGATAGCTAAATGTGAGTTATATGGAGTTGAAATCAAATTAAATACAGAGGTTACAATAGATTTAATAAAGGAAATCAACCCAGATAGTGCAATTATTGCAACAGGAGCTACTCCATTAGTTCTTCCTATACCAGGTATAAATGATACAGGAATTATACATGCAATAAACTTATTAGATGGTAAAGAATCATGTGGTAAAAAGGTTCTAGTTGTAGGAGGAGGATTAGTTGGTGCAGAAACTGCAGCATTCCTTGGAGAACAAGAACATGATGTTACAGTAATAGAAATGAGAGATGCAGTAGCAGCTGATGTTGCATCTGAGCATAGAAAATATCTAATGAAAGATTTTGAAGAATACAAAATCAAAACAATAACTGGAGCAAAAGTTTCTCAATTTGTAGAAGATGGAGTTAACTACGCACTAGAGGATGGAAGTGAACATGAAGCTCATGGATTTGATTCAGTGGTGCTTGCTATGGGTTCTAGAAATTATGATCCACTTAGTGAAAATGTTAAAGAAATAATAAAAGATACTTATGTAATTGGAGATGCAGTTAAAGCTAGAAGAGCTTTAAACGCTACAGTTGAAGCTTTAGATGTGGCTTTAAGTATATAGTCTAGATTAAAAAATTATTATCTCTGTTGTTAAAGCTTGCAACAGAGATAATAAATGAAAATTAGGGGGAAATAAAATGGAAATAACAGGAAGAACAGGATTGTTAGGGTTAATAGGATCACCAGTAGGACATTCAGGATCACCAGCGATGTACAATTATAGTTTTGAGTTATTAGACATGGACTATAAATATTTAGCATTTGATATAAAACTGGATAAGGTAGAAAATGCCATATCTGCTATTAAAACATTTAATATGAAAGGTGCAAATGTAACCATGCCGTGTAAAAGTGCTGTATGCGACTATATGGATGAACTATCTCCAGCAGCACGTATAGTAGGTGCTTGTAATACTATTGTTAATGAAAATGGAAAACTTATAGGACATATTACAGATGGACAAGGATATGTTAGAAATTTAAAAGAAAATGGTGTCTATGTAAAGGATAAAAAATTAACTATATTGGGAGCGGGTGGAGCTGCTACAGCTATTCAAGTACAATGTGCTCTAGATGGTGCCAGAGAAATATCTATATTTAGTAAGAAGGATGATTTCTTTGAAAGAGCTGAAAAAACTGTAGAAGATATAAAGAAAGAAGTTCCAACGTGTATAGTTAATTTATACGATTTAGATGATACTGAAAAATTATATGATGAAATAGCAAACAGTGATATATTAACAAATGCAACTTTAGTTGGGATGAAACCTTATGAAAATGATACAAATATTTTAGATACTAATGTATTTAGAAAAGACTTAGTAGTTACAGATGTGGTTTATAATCCTATAAAAACAAAAATGATTTTAGATGCAAAAGATAAGGGATGTAAAGTTATTGGTGGTAAGGGAATGTTATTATACCAAGGAGTAGAAGCATTCAAACTATTTACAGGAAAAGATATGCCAGTAAAAGAAGTAAAAGAAAAATATTTTGCAGAGTAGTAAGTAAATGAATTTTTTATGCAATTATAAGTTAAGAAATTAACGAAGAAAAAATATAAAAAAATATAAAAATATGTAGGAGGATTGTATTATGAACAATACAACGAAGATTAATTACAAAAAGTTTTACCCGACAGCAGTAGCCCTTTATTTTACTTATTTTATACATGGAATAGGTGCGTCAATAATGGGGCAATACAAGCAAAACCTTGCAGCTCAATGGGGAGCTGAAAAATTAGCAGATGGAACTTTTGATGTAAGTATGGTAATAGCAGTTATAGCCGCATTAGGTCTTGGTCGTTTAATATCACTTCCTTTTTCTGGTCCAATATCAGATAAGTTTGGTAGAAAAGTAAGTGGACTTATAGGTATAGTTTGTTATGTATTGTATCTTGGAGGTATAGCTTTTTCACCAAGTATGACAATAGGATATATGTTTGCCATAGTAGGTGGTATAGCTAACTCATTCTTAGATACTTGTGTTTCACCTTCATGTATGGAAATATTCCCGGAAAATGGTTCTATAGCAAATATGTTTACTAAATTCTCAATATCAGTAGCTCAGTTTTTATTACCATTTATGATAGGATTTGTAGCAACATCAGCATTACCATTTAAAACAATATTCCTTGTGGCAGCAGCTGCAATAGCAATAGATGGTTTATTAATAGCATTTCTTCCATTCCCTGTAAAAAATAGTGGAAATCAAGAAGTTAAATCAAATGAGCCAGTTAAAAAAGCAAAAATGAAATTTACACCAGTTAGTATAGCATTAGTATCTATAGGATTTACTTGTTCTTCAACTTTCATGATATGGTTAAACTGTAACCAAGAGTTAGGAAAATTATACGGAGTATTAGATCCATCAAAAATACAATCATTATATGCAGCAGGAACTGTATGTGCAATATTAATGTCAACAGTATTAATTAAAAAAGGTATTAAGCCAGTTAAAATATTAATATTATATCCAACAATAGCTACATTAATGTTAATAGCTATATATTTCGTAAAAAATCCAACAATAGTTCTTGTAGGAGGATTTGTTTTAGGTTATTCAGCAGCAGGTGGGGTATTACAATTATGTGTATCAACTGCAAATGAAATGTTCCCAAATGATAAAGGTAAGATAACATCTATAGTTATGATAGCTTCAAGTATAGCTAACTACACAGTATTAAATCTTGCAAGTTACTTAACTAAAGTTGGTGGAACACAACAAGGACCACTTAATGTTATATTACTTAACATAGTTGTTACTTTTATAGGTGTATTACTTGCACTTTATGTAAACAAAGAATATAAAAAACAACAAATAGCATAAAAATAAGGGGATGATAATATGATAGTCATATTAGCTAAAAATTACGTTAAAAGTAATGAAGTAGATAAATTTATAGAATATGCTGAAGAATTAGTTAAAGAAACTAGAAAAGAAAAAGGCTGTATATCATATGATTTATGCCAAGATTTAAATTATAAAAATATATTTGTATTTGTGGAAAAATATGAAAATAAAGAAGCTATAGAGATACACAATAAAAGTGAGCATTTTACAACTATAGTTCCTAAATTAAAAGACTTAAAAGAAAAAGAATCTGAAGTAAGCAAATATGAAACAATGTATGAGATTTATTAGTTATATTATATAATGTAGGAAAAAGGTCATCTTTAAATTAAGTTGACCTTTTTGTCATTGGGTATTTATATTATTTAAAAGACTAATTGTTGAAAAAAAAGTAATAAAATGCTATAATTTATAGAAACTACTATAAAATGGGGTGAATATAAATGAAAAAGACTAATGACATAAATATACATAAAAGTAATAACTATGAATCAGAAAAAATACTAGATAAATTTAAAAAAATAGATATTGAAAATTTAGCTAAATACAATATATTTTTTATAGGATTTATGGGAGTAGGAAAAACAACAATTTCTTCTTATCTGAGTAAAATATTAGATAGAAAATATATTGAAATAGACCAATATATTGAAAAGAAAGAAAAAATGACAATCCCTGAAATATTTGAAAAACATGGTGAAACATATTTTAGAGATTTGGAAACTGAAACTTTAAGAATGTTAAACCAGATGGATAATACTATAATATCTTGCGGAGGTGGAATAGTATTAAGAGATGAAAATATTGATTTAATGAAAAAACAAGGAAAAATAATATTACTTACTGCAACTGCGGAAACTGTATATGATAGAGTAAGGTTTAGTAATGAAAGACCAATATTAAATAATAACATGAATGTGGAATTCATATCATCTCTTATGAAGAAAAGAGAGGAAAAATATTTGAATTCAGCTGATTTGATAATAGACACAAATAATAAAAGCGTTGAAAAAATATGCGAAGAAATAATTTCAATTATTTCACTTAGTATAAAAAAATAGATAAATTATAAAAATATATAAAGTAGTTAGTTAAAAACTTGTTTAAATAACTTAATATATGATATTATATTAAGAGAAAAAATTATTTTGTAAAAATATACAATTTACTCAATAAGTTTATTGTATATTAAAAATTTAAATTCATAGGATGATATGTATTGGGATGAAGTTAATAGATATCGTCGATACATATATGATGACAAATTTTTAGATGGAGGAACAGATATGGTAACAGCAGGAGATTTTAGAAAAGGTGTAACTTTCGAAAAAGATGGACAACCTTGTTTAATAGTTGATTTCCAACACGTTAAACCAGGAAAAGGTGCAGCTTTCGTAAGAACAAAATACAAAAACTTAAAAACAGGAGCTATAAGAGAAGAAGCTTTCAACCCAAGTGATAAATTCCCAAAAGCATTAATAGAGACTAAGCAAATGCAATACTTATATGATGATGGTGAATTATACTACTTCATGGATGAGGAAACTTATGATCAAATACCTTTAAACTATGAGCAAGTTGAAGATGCTATAAAATTCTTAAAAGAAAATGAAGTAGCAACTATAAGATTCTACCAAGGACAACCATTCCAAGTAGAAGCTCCAAACTTTGCAGAATTAACAGTAACTGAAACTGAACCAGGAATAAAGGGAGACACTGCTTCAAACGTAACTAAATCAGCTACAGTTGAAACAGGTGCAGTAGTTCAAGTACCTTTATTTATAAACGAAGGTGACAAAGTAAAAATAGACACTAGAACTGGTGAATATTTATCAAGAGTTTAATATTTTAATGTATAAAAAGCTTATATATCTTAATAATAATGATATATGAGCTTTTAGTTTATAAATAAAATGAAAGTGAGGTATTAACTTATGAAGTATCTAAGCGAAGAAGTAGCATATTTAAGGGGTTTGGCAGAAGGATTAGAAATAGAAAGCGAAACTAAAGAAGGCAAAATGATATGCAAGATAATAGATGTACTTGAAAACTTAACTGACACATTAGATGATATGCAAGAAGATTATAATGAGTTAGTGGAATATGTTGAAAGTGTTGACGAAGATTTATCAGATGTAGAAGACATATTATATGAAGAAGACGAAGATGATTTTGATGAAGATTATGATGACTACGATGATGAAGATTACGATGAGGAAGATGAATTAAGTTACATAGAAATGGAATGCCCAAATTGTGGCGATTTAGTTGACATAGACGAAGAACTATTATTTGATGATTCAGTAGATGTTATTTGCCCTAACTGCCAAGCAATAATATTATCATCAGAAGAAGATGAAGATTGTTGTGGATGTGGATGCAGCTGCGAAGATCACGAAGAAAAATAGAACAGAAAATTATTAAAATATTTTGCCTATGAAGCTTTCTGCTCCATAGGTTTTTTGCATTATTTTATTAAAAATAGTACACTATAAAATGATATAATTATTTAAGGAGGAACAATGAACGTTAATAAAAAAGTAATTTATAACATTAGTAAATTTGAAGAAATAATTAATTATACATTTGAGGATAAAAGCTATATATTAGAAGCTTTAACTCATAGTTCATATTCAAATGAAAATAAAAATTATAAATTCAATGAAAGATTAGAATTCCTTGGAGATTCAGTTTTAAGTATAGTAATAAGTGATTATTTATTTAAAAAAGAAACGAATCTTCCAGAAGGTGAACTTACAAAACTAAGAGCAAATATTGTATGCGAAGAATCACTTAGTGAAGTTGCAGGACAAATTCATTTAGGGGAGCACCTATTACTTGGAAAAGGTGAAGAAGCTACTGGTGGAAGAGACAGAATATCTATTCTAGCAGATGCTTTAGAAGCAGTAATTGCAGCAATTTATTTAGACGGTGGTTTAGAACAAGCAAGTAAATTTATATTTGAATTTATGGAAGAGATAATAGAAAATTCTATAGAAGGTAAAATATTTAGAGATTATAAAACATATCTTCAAGAAGTTTTACAAAGCAAAGGCGAACAACACATATGGTATAAGTTAGTTGAAGAAAAAGGGCCAGATCATAATAAGAGATTTGTTATGGAAGTTGGAATCAATGATGATGTATTAGGTGTGGGAGAAGGTAAAAGTAAAAAAGATGCAGAACAAGTTGCTGCAAAATCTGCTCTTAAATCACAAAAATTTTAACTTAAGAGGTTGATAAAATGAAAAAGAGAATAATACCTATATTCGTGCCACATAGAGGATGCCCTCATGATTGTATATTTTGCAATCAAAAGAAAATAACAGGAGTTAGCACAGACGTTACTAGTGAAGAAGCAAGAAATATTATAGAAGAATATTTACCTACTATACCAAAGGATGCTAGCGTGGAAATTGCATTTTTTGGTGGTAGTTTTACAGCAATAGATGAAAAAACACAAAATGAATTACTATCAGTGGCTAAAGAATATGTAGATAAAGGCCTAGTGTCAGATATAAGAATGTCAACAAGACCAGATTGTATTAGTGTAGAGATATTAAATAGATTAAAAGAACATAAAACTACAATAATAGAGTTGGGGGTACAATCAATGGATGCAAAAGTACTTCATGATAGTGCTAGAGGACATGATATAGAAAGTGTAATCAAAAGCTCACACTTAATTAAAGAGTCTGGTATAAATTTAGGACTTCAAATGATGGTTGGACTACCTTCGGATACTGAGGAAAAATGTATTGAAACTGCAAAAAAATTCATAGAACTAAATCCATTTTGTGTAAGAATTTATCCTACATTAGTAGTGAAAGATACAGGACTTGAAACACTATTAAACAAAGAGGAGTACAAGCCTTTTACATTAGAACAATGTATTTCAATTGTTAAAAAGCTTTTAGTTTTATTTTATGTTAACAACATAAATGTTATAAGAGTTGGACTTCAAGCAACAGAAGATATACAGCTTGGAAAAGGAATAGTAGATGGACCTTATCATCCAGCTTTTAGAGAATTAGTTGAAGGGGAAATGATCAAAGACTACTTACATTATCTTGTTATACAAAATAAGACTGTAAGCGACTTAGAAATAAAAACAAACAATAAAAATATATCAAAAGTAGTTGGTAATAAGAAAATCAATAAATTATTCTTTAAAAATGAACTTAATATTAATATGAAGATAAAACCAGAAAATCTAGATGAAAATGAATTCATAATAATATTTGATGAAAATGAGGAATTAAATATTAAATCAGAGGACATGTACAAAGAACTTTATAATATTTATAACTTGTAGGAAAGACATATCGTTGGAGATATGAAGTGTAGCGCCTACGCAGTGGCTTAAGGGTCGCGAATTTTTGTAAGGAAGGGAGAACGTAAGCATTGTATTTAAAGAGATTAGAGTTAAAAGGATTTAAGTCCTTCCCAAACAAAACAGATATAATCTTCAAAGAAGGTGTAACAGCAATAGTTGGACCAAATGGAAGTGGTAAAAGTAACGTATCTGATGCTGTTAGATGGGTTCTTGGAGAGCAAAGTATAAAAAGTCTTAGAGGGGATAAACTTGAAGACGTTATATTTGCTGGATCTGATAACCAAAAACCTATGAATTTTTGTGAGGTAGCTCTTACAATAGACAATTCAGATGAAAAGTTAAATATAGATTATAGTGAAGTTACCATAAAGAGAAGAGCTTATAGAAATGGCGAAAGTCAATTCTATTTAAATAATAAAAACTGTAGACTAAAAGATATAAAAGAAATTCTATTAGATACAGGGATTGGTAAAGATGGATACTCTATTATAGAGCAGGGAAAAGTTGACGAAATCTTAAGTAATAACCCAGTAAACAGAAGAAAAGTTTTTGATGAAGCTTGTGGCATATCTAAGTATAGATATAAAAAGACGGAGTCAGAGAGAAACTTAAGAAACACTAAGGAAAATCTAGATAGAATAAACGATATTTATGTGGAAATAGAAAATCAAATTAAACCACTTTATAATCAACAAGCTAAAGCAAGAAAATACTTAGATCTTAGTGAGACGTTAAAAAAATTAGAAGTAAACAATTATATAAGAGAAATACAAAGAATAGAACAACAATTAAAAGAAATAAATAGTCAATATGAAGTTTTAGAAAAAGAATTAGAACATATTGATAAAGAAAAAATATTATTTGAAGAAAACTCAAAAGAAGTTAGTATTCAAATAGAAGAAATAGATAAATCCATAGAAAAAGCTACAGAATATATAAACTCTATTAAATCTGTAATAGATAAAAAAGACTATGAGATTAATTTATTAAATCAAAGAAAAGATAATAGCTCTACTAAAATAAAAAGAAATACTGAGGAGCTAGAAAATATAAATAAATCATTACAAGATAATAAAGAAAACTTAGAAAAAATAAACAATGAAAAACAAGAAAAAGAAAAATCAATAAATGAATTTAAAAATCAACTTAATATTTTTATGGAAAAGAATGAAACCAATAAGAATAAAATTGAAGAGTTAAATGATAGAATTGAAAATTTAAAAGATGAGATAATTAAATTACTTAATGAAAAACAAGATGTAAGTAATAAATTATCAACTTTAAATGCCAATAAAGATAATATTAATCAAAGAAATGAACATATAGACGTAGAAATTAGTGAAATAAATGAAAAACTAAAATCTAAGGAAGTACTTTTAAAAGAAATCCAAGATAAAATAAATAATAAAAAAGAAAAAATTGAGGATTTAAATAAGAAAGTAAATAATTATTATGAAAATCTTAGAAAATTAAAAGAAGATAATCAAAACTTAAATACTAAGATACAAAATAATAACTATGCTCTAAAAGAATATAGCTCCAAATTAAATGTTTATATAGATATGGAAAATCACTATGAAGGATTTAACAGAGGAGTTAAAGAGGTTCTTAAAAATAAAAATCTTAGTGGAATATATGGAGCCTTAGGACAAGTGGTAACTGTTCCACAAAAATATGAAAAAGCTATTGAAGCAGCACTTGGTGCTTATATGCAAAATATAATAACAGCTGATGAGAACAGTGCAAAAGCAGCCATAAATTATTTAAAACACAATAAAATTGGTAGGGTAACTTTCTTACCTATGAATATAATCAAATCAAAAAAGATAAACAATATTCAAACTAGAACTAATTTTATTGGAATTGCCAGTGATTTAATATCCTATGATGATAAATATAAGGATATACTAGAGAATATACTAGGAAGAACCATAGTAATAGACAATATAGATGAAGGAATTAAATTTGCTAGAGAAACTGGACATAAATATAAGGTAGTAACACTGGAAGGTGAAATATTAAATCCAGGAGGTTCTTTAACAGGAGGTTCTCTAAAAACAAGTGGAAATATTTTATCAAGAAAAAGACTTATAAATGAGTTTAATGAAAAAATAAAAACTACAAAGGAAGAAAATACATCTATAGAAGAAAAACTAGTATCCATAGAAAAAGACATAATAAGCTGTAAGGACAATATTCAATCTTATGAAGAAGAAATAAAAAACTTAGATAAAGAATTAATATTTAGTAATTCATCTTATTCAAGATACGAAGAAGAAATAAATAACTTCTTATCTAGTATGAAAAAGTTGGAGAATGAAAAACAAAATCTAGGATCAAACTTAAGTTATACTCTTCAAAAGAAAGAAGTATTAGAGTCTCAAATAAAAGATATTGATGACAAGCATAAAAACAACAAAGAAAATATAGAAGTCTTAAATGAAGAACTTAATAAAGAAAGTGAAATTTACGAAACTGAAAAAAGTAAATTTGACAATATAAATCTTCAACTTACAAAAGACAAAGAAATACTTAAGTCCTTTAATGCAGATATGGAAAGGATAAACGAATATTTAAATCAACTTCACAGTAAAAAGCTTTTAATCGAGAAAGAAAATAATGAAGAAGAAAATAAAATAAAAGATATTGATGAGAAAGTAATCCTGGAAGATAGAGAAAAGGAAAATTTAAAAAATCAATTAAGTGAAAATAACAAAAACTTAGAAAATAAGAAAATAGCTAGAGAAAACCTAAAACAAAAGCTAGATGATAATAATATAAAACTTAAAAATATTGATAAACAATTTATGGAACTAAAAGAGGGTATATTTAAAGTTGAATCTAAAATTGAAAAACTAGAGTCAAATAAGGAAAGTAATAACTTTAAACTATTTGAGGATTATAATTTAACATACTTACAAGCTGTAGAGCTTAGAGATGATGAAATAGAAATAAATAAAAAAATATTAGATTCTATTAAAAAAGATATTAGATCTTTAGGAAATGTAAATGTGGATTCCATAGAAGAATACAAAGAAATAAAAGAAAGATATGATTTCTATAGTGAGCAAAAAGAAGATTTACAAAAATCTATTGAAGCCATAGAAGAAATAATAACAGATTTGGAAGGACACATGAAAGTACAGTTTAAAGAAGAATTTGATAAGATAAATGAAAACTTTAAATATGTATATAACAGATTATTTGGTGGAGGAGAAGGTAATTTAACTATTTTAGATGAAGAAAACATCCTAGAAAGTGATATAGAAATTACTGCAAAGCCACCAGGTAAAAAAATGAAAAATTTAAGTTTATTATCAGGTGGAGAAAAGGCGTTAACAGCAATTAGTATATTATTCTCCATATTACTAGCAAAACCAACACCGTTTTGTATTCTAGATGAGATAGAAGCTCCGCTAGATGATAGTAATATAGCTAGATTTGGAACATTCTTAAAAGAATTAACATCTAGAACTCAGTTTATTGCTGTAACTCATAGAAGAGGTACAATGGAAGCAGCAGATTATATTTATGGTGTAACTATGGAACAAAGAGCTATTTCAAAAGTCATAGCTTTAAGCTTAAATGAAGCAGAAGAAATGACTGATATTATTTAACAAGAAAAGTAAAGTATACCTAGGAGGAAGCAGAGTGTTTAAGAAGTTTTTCAAAAAGAACAAACAAGAAGAAGTGCCAGAAGTAGCTGTAAGTGAAGAAGAAGTAGTAGAAAAAGATGAAACTGTTGAATCTATAGAAGAAGTTTCTATAGATACATCAATAGAGGAAGAAGTTCAAGTAGAAGAAAAAACACAAGTAGAAGAAATAGTAGCAGAAAAAGAAGAAATTGTCGAAGAGAAAACTGAAGAACCTAAAATAAGTCTATTTGATAGATTAAAACAAGGTTTATCAAAGGCTAAACAAGGTATAACAGACAGAGTAGACCAAGTTTTAAAATCATATACAAAAGTTGATGATGAGTTATTAGAAGAAATTGAAGAAATACTAATAACAGCAGACGTTGGTGTAGATACAACAATGAATATAATTGAAAAACTAACAGATGCAATAAAAACTAAAAAGATAACTGATCCACAAGATGTTAAAGGAGAATTGAAGTTAATAATAGAAGAAATACTAACTAATGAAAATTCAACTTTAGATGTTAGTCATAAACCAACAATAATATTAATGGTAGGAGTTAATGGAGTTGGAAAAACTACAACAATAGGAAAATTAGCTAGCAGATACAAAAAAGAAGGTAAAAAAGTTTTAATAGCAGCAGGAGATACATTTAGAGCCGCTGCCATAGACCAATTAGAAGTATGGGCTAATAGAAGTGATGTAGATATAATAAAACATCAAGAAGGTGCAGATCCAGGAGCTGTAATATTTGATTCAATAAAAGCTGCAAAAGCAAGAGACATTGATTTATTAATCTGTGATACAGCAGGAAGACTACACAATAAGACTAACTTAATGAATGAATTATCAAAAGTATTTAAAATAGTAGATAGAGAATATCCAGAAGCTAAAAAAGAAGTATTATTAGTTGTGGATGCTACTACTGGACAAAATGCTGTATCTCAAGCAAAAAGTTTTAAACAAGTATGTGATATTACAGGACTTGTTTTAACTAAACTTGATGGAACTGCAAAAGGTGGAGTTGTTTTAGCTGTTAAATCTGAAGTAAATGTACCTGTTAAATTAATAGGTGTTGGAGAAAAAATGGAAGATTTACAAGACTTTGATGCTAAAGCATTTTCAGAGGCATTATTTGGGTAAAATTTAGACGAAATATATATTGACAATAAATTGGTTTTAATATAAAATACAATGTGTAAAGTAATTAACCTTTACAGTATACACTGGGAGGTGAAGTTATGAATATAGATAAGATGGTTGAAATCGGGTTATTATTTGAACAATATAAAGAATTATTAACTGAGAAGCAAAAAGAAATAGTTTCACTTTATTATGAAGAGAATTATTCTTTAGGTGAAATCAGTGAAAATCTCAATGTATCTAGACAAGGAGTTTACGATACACTTAAACGTTCAGAGAAGATATTGAGAGAATATGAAAGCAAACTTCACTTGGTATCGCAAAATAACGAGCAAGAAAAAATCTTAAAATCACTTGAAGGTAAAATTGTTGACATTAAACAAGATTTATTGCAAAATAGAGATTGTGCTAATTTAATCCCTAAGTTAGAAACAATAGAACAAATATGTAGGGAGTTGTTGAAATGATATTTGAAGGTTTATCAGATAAATTGCAAGGCGCACTTGGTAAGTTAAAATCAAAAGGAAAACTTACAGAAAAAGATGTAAAAGATGCAATGAGAGAAGTTAAGCTTGCTTTATTAGAAGCAGACGTAAACTTTAAAGTTGTTAAAGATTTTATAAAAAAGGTTCAAGAAAGATGTGTTGGACAAGAGGTTATGACAAGTTTAACTCCAGCTCAACACGTTATCAAGATAGTAAACGAAGAACTTACTGCTCTTATGGGAGATGTACAAAGTAAAGTAATGATATCTTCGAAACCACCTACAATTATTATGATGGTTGGTCTTCAAGGTGCTGGTAAAACAACTACTTCAGGTAAAATAGGTAATTACTTTAAAAAACAAGGTAAAAGACCTTTATTAGTAGCTTGTGACGTTTATAGACCTGCAGCAATCAAACAATTACAAGTTGTAGGAGAAAAATTAGATATACCAGTATTTAATATGGGTGACAAAGAAAGCCCAGTAAATATAGCAAAAGCAGGATTAAGTCATGCTCTAAAAAATAACAATGACTTAGTTATTATAGATACAGCAGGTAGACTTCATATAGACGAAACTTTAATGGATGAATTAAAATCCATTAAAACAGAAATAAAACCTCATGAGATTTTATTAGTAGTTGACTCTATGACAGGTCAAGATGCAGTAAATGTATCACAAAGTTTTGATGAAGCTTTAGGCTTAGACGGTGTAGTTCTTACAAAACTAGATGGTGATACAAGAGGTGGGGCAGCACTTTCAATAAGAGCTGTAACACAAAAACCAATTAAATTTATAGGTATGGGTGAAAAACTAGACGATTTAGAACCATTCTATCCAGACAGAATGGCATCGAGAATTCTTGGAATGGGAGACGTACTAAGTTTAATAGAAAAAGCTCAAGATGCTATGGATTTAGAAAAAGCTAAGGAATTAGAAAGTAAAATAAGAAAACAAGATTTTGACTTTGAAGATTTCTTAACTCAAATGGAACAAATAGAAAATATGGGACCACTAGATAAAATTCTTGGAATGATGCCAGGTATGGGTAACATAAAAAATCAACTTGGTGATGTGGACTTAAACGGAAAAGAAATGAAAAGAACTAAAGCCATAATACAATCTATGACTTTAGAAGAAAGACGTAACCCTCAGCTACTAAATGCTTCGAGAAAAAGAAGAATAGCAAAAGGTAGTGGAACAAGCGTACAAGACATAAACAGACTTGTAAAACAATTAGGTGAAATGAAAAAAATGATGAAGATGTTTATGGGAAATCAAAAAGGTATGAAGAAAAGAGGCGCACTTGGCGGACTTCCTTTCTTTAAATAAATAATACACAAAATAGACAAAAAAAATTCGGAGGTGACTGTAATGGCAGTTAAAATAAGATTAAAAAGAATGGGTGCAAACAAAAAACCTTTCTACAGAATAGTAGTAGCAGACTCTAGAGCACCAAGAGATGGAAAATTCATAGAAGAAATAGGATTCTACAATCCAGTTTCAGCTAACAAAGAAACTAAAATAAACGATGAGAAAGCTTTAAAATGGTTATCAGTAGGAGCTCAACCAACTGAAACAGTTAAAAAATTATTCGTTAAAAACGGAATAACTGAAAAGTTCGAAGCTCAAAAACAATCTAAATAGTATTTAAACTATTCAGATACTTAATATAATCCATTATGGATTGATTTTTAGGAGATGAATATATGAAAGAGCTAGTTATGCATATTGTCAAAGCTCTAGTAGATAATCCTGACGAAGTGACAATAGAAGAAACTATGGAAAAAGATGAAATTATCTTAAAACTAAAAGTTTCTCAAGATGATGTTGGCAAGGTTATCGGAAAGCAGGGAAGAATAGCTAAGGCTATTAGAACTGTATTAAAATCTGCTGGAAATAAAGAAAATGTCAAGGTTTCACTTGAAATATTATAGAAGGGTTAGGTATGTGCCTAATCCTTTTTGTTTATAATAATCTTTAAAGTTGAAAATAATCATACAAATATTAAATATATAAATATAAAATAATTTTAAGACTAAAAACAAAGACTAAAGACTAAAAACAAAAACTAAAAACAAAAAACAAATATTATTTGATATTTTAAGATATATTTTTTAAAAAGAAAGAAACAATTTAAAGAAGGTGAGACTATGAAAGAAAATTTAACTCATTTTAGAATCGGTCAGATAGTAAATACTCAAGGTCTTAAGGGCGAAGTTAGAGTATATCCATATGTGGACGATATAAACAGATTTGATGATTTAGAAAGTTTTTATCTTGATAAAAACTTCGAAAAAAAATATGAAGTTGAAAAAGTTAGATATAAAGGGAATATGGTAATAATGAAAATAAAGGGTATAGACTCTGTGGAGCTTGCTGAAAAAGTTAAAACTAAAAACCTTTATATATCTAGAGATAACAGTGTAGACCTTGATGAAGATGAATTTTTCATAGCAGATTTAATAGGGCTAGAAGTATTTACAGTAGGTGGAGATAAAGTAGGAACTCTTAAAGACGTACTACAGTATTCAGCTAACGATGTATATGTTGTAAAAGGAGAGAATGACAAAGAATATCTTATCCCATCAACATTAAAATTTGTTCCTGAAATAAATATAGAAGAAAAGAAAATGATAATAGATCCTATAAAAGGAATGTTAGATTAGGTGATAATATGAGGTTTCACATTATGACTCTTTTCCCAGATATTTTTCACTCATATATGAGTGAAAGTATAATGAAAAGAGCTATTGAAAAAGAAATAATAGAAGTGCATGTGTACAATATTAGAGACTTTTCAGCAAACAAACATAAAAAAGTGGATGACTATCCATTTGGAGGAGGAGCAGGAATGCTTATGACTCCTCAACCTATATATGACACATATAAGCATATTGTAGAAACTCACAATATAAAAAATCCTAGGGTGGTATATTTAACACCAAAAGGACAAGTATATAAACAAGATATAGCTTGTGATTTATCTCTAGGGGAGGACATAATATTACTTTGTGGTCATTATGAAGGAATAGATCAAAGAATAATTGATTTAATAGTAACGGATGAAGTTTCTATAGGAGACTATGTATTAACAGGTGGAGAACTTCCAGCTTTAATTATGATAGATTCCATAGCTAGACTAATTCCAGGAGTACTTAGTCAAAATGAATCCTTTGAAGAAGAAAGTTTCAAAGATGATTTATTAGAATACCCACACTACACTAGACCGAGAGAGTTTATGGGTATGTCTGTACCAGATGTGTTACTGTCAGGTAATCATCAAAAAATAGAACAATGGCGTCTTGATGAATCTAAGAAAATCACAAGACTTAGAAGACCAGATTTGTATAAAAAGTCTTGTAACAAGTAAATAATTATAGTATAATTAAGACTGTTGATAAATAACGGCCGCTCCTCTGTTTACATTGGTCAGTAATTAAGAGCGTCTATGAACTTAGGAGGAAGAAAATGAACGAATTAATAAAATCATTAGAACAAGAACAATTAAAAGCTGAAGTTCCTGCATTTGGACCTGGGGACACTGTAAAAGTACACGTTAAAATAGTTGAAGGAAAAAGAGAAAGAATTCAGGTATTTGAAGGTGTAGTAATGAAGAGACAAGGTGGAGGAGCTAGAGAAACTTTCACTGTTAGAAAAATATCTTTCAATGTTGGTGTAGAAAGAACTTTCCCAGTTCACTCTCCAAAAGTAGAAAAAATCGAAGTTACTAGAAAAGGTAAAGTAAGAAGAGCTAAGATAAACTACCTAAGAACTAGAACTGGTAAAGCTGCTAAGATAAAAGAAGCTAGAAATAAATAATAACTTTTTAAGTTAATTTAGGAAGGAAATCTCTTTAGGGATTTCCTTTTTTTCAGTCATTAATATGATGAAATATGGACAAAATTATAGATATAAGAAAAAAATAAAATCCTAAACATTAGGATAAAATAAATAAGCACTTATAAAAGATAAGGAAGTGAAGACATGGCAAGAGATTATAGAAGAAGTGACTACGATGAGTACTTAAAAGACGATAATTTACATATAAACTGGTATCCAGGGCATATGAAAAAAACTAAGGAATTAGTTCAAAATAACTTGAAAATGGTAGATGTTGTAATAGAGTTATTAGATGCTAGAATACCTTACTCAAGTAAAAACCCTCAAATAGATGAAATAGTTGGAGATAAGCCAAGAGTAGTTGTTTTAAACAAAAGTGACTTAGCAAATCCAGCTAACCTAAGCCAATGGGTTAACTACTATGCTAAAAAAGGAATAAAAGCAATACCTGTAGCTACTATAAAAGGTAATGGAGTAAATAAAATAGTAGAAGAGTGTAAAAATGTTACTAAGGAAATGATGGACAACCTTAAAGCTAAGGGAAGACAAGAAAGAGCTATCAGACTTATGATAGTTGGTGTTCCAAACGTAGGTAAATCAACTCTTATAAATAAACTTACAGGAAGAAAAAGTACTGTAACTGGAGATAAGCCAGGAGTTACTAAGTGCAAACAATGGGTAAGACTTAAAGGAAACTTGGAACTACTAGACACTCCAGGTATACTTTGGCCTAAATTCGAAGATCAAGAAGTTGCACTTAACTTAGCTTTCAGTAGAGCTATAAAAGACGAAATACTAGATATAGACACTCTAGGACTTAAATTTATAGAAAAGCTTATGAAAATAGAGCCGGAGAAATTAAAAGCTAGATATAAATTAGAAGAGCTAGGAGAAACTCCTCTTGAAACTATGGAAATGATAGGTAGAAAAAGAGGATTTATACTAGGAAGACAAGAACTTGACTATACTAGAATAGCTCAAACTGTTTTGAATGAGTATAGAGAAGGTAAAATAGGACAAATATCTTTAGAAGAACCTATGGATTATATGGATAAATAAAAAATAAATTAGTATAAAAACTATTTTGAAATTACTTGTATTTTAGTAAGGTTCAAAATAGTTTTTTTGTTTTTGTTTAAAATAATATATATATCAGCTTATATCCTAAGATTTGAGAAGTAACTTAATGGATGTTCCAACAGCTATAAAATTAAGTAAGGAAACAATGAAAAATATTAGATAGAAGTTGACAACTTTAATAAAATGTTTTATTATGAGAACACATACACCCTATAGGGGTGATGAATAGGAGGAAGGTAATGAATACAGATAAAAAAAAATCAATTCAATCGCTTAAGACAGCTAGAGGTCAGATTGATGGAATAATAAAAATGATAGAAGAAGAACGTTATTGCATAGATGTATCAAATCAGATTTTAGCAGCACAGTCTCTTTTAAAAAAATCTAATATACTAATTTTGAAACAGCATTTAGAGCATTGCGTAAAAGATGCTTGTTATAATAATGATACTGATACTGATGAAAAAATGGCAGAAATAATAAAAATACTTGAAAAGACGATGAAATAAGAATAATGTTTATGTTAAATTTGAATAGAGATGTAATATAAAGTGTGTAAATAAACATATAAAAATATGTTAATTTATACACTTTTTTAGTACTAACATTAATAAATTTTTAGATACACGAAAGGCTATTACTATAAAAGAATATAAAACATATATTTTATTTTGAAAAATAACATTATAAAAAATAAATCATAAATTAAATATATAAATATTTATTGGGAGGTGATATTTTGATTGAACCTCAATACGGAGATGTAATATGTGTTAATCACGGCATATATAATCATTTTGGAATATTCGTAGACAAGAGTCATGTTATTCACTATAGTGGCAAAGAGGAAGACTTTTTTCTAAGACATATGGTTATAGATGAAACTGATATGGAAAATTTTTTAGGAGGATCTGACAAATATTATGTATATAAGTTTTCGAAAGATAAATCTTCTTCTGTAAAAAGAGTAAGAGCAGAAGGATTAAATAGAGATTTTGTAGATGGAGCACAAGCCTTATATCTCCTTTATCAAATTAAAAACAAGGTCAAGTTTAAAATATATTCACCGGAAGAAACTGTGAAAAGAGCAAGAAGCAGAGTAGGAGAGAGAAAATTTTTACTTCCTGCTAATAACTGTGAACATTTTGCTATTTGGTGCAAAACAGGAGTTAGACAATCATATCAAGTCAATGCAGTGTTAAAAGCAGTGTTTGTGAAATATTTAATATATGAGGATTATTAAAAATACGTAGGCAAACGATACCTACGTATTTTTTATTTATAAAATTACATAAAAATAAATATTTAAATAAGTATAATAAAAAATAATGTTAAAAAATAAAAATAATTTAAAAAAGATTAATAAAAAAATAACGATATGTTAGAAATAGTGCTAAAATTATAATATAAAATATAACAAATTATATATTAAAATTATAAAGCAGGTGATACAGCAAAAAACATATTGATTTATGAGGAAAATAATAAGAGCTAGTACGAACTAATAGGTTTCAAAAAAGGCATTATGCTATTTATAAGGGGAGAATTAATATGAAGCAGAAAGTTAGTAGGAAGGCCACATTATTAGAGGCGATGATACCAATAATATGTTTAGGATTATTTTTAGGAGTAGGAATATTTATGTATGGATCATCACCACATGTACCACTGGTGGGAGCGGCAGCCATAGCAGGAGCTATAGGTGTATATAGATTAGGTTTTGAATGGTCTGAATTAGAAAGTAGCATGTTTGATAGTATTAAAATGGCAATGCAAGCAATTTTAATAATAATTATAATAGGTATACTTATAGGAACTTGGATAATAAGTGGAGTAGTGCCAAGTATGATTTATTGGGGATTAAAAGTTATATCACCAAATATTTTCTTAGTGGCATCAGTATTAGTATGTGCCATAGTATCTCTAGCAACAGGATCATCTTGGAGTACAATGGGAACAGTTGGTGTTGCGCTTTTAGGCATTGGTCAAAGTTTAGGCATACCAACAGGATTAGTAGCAGGTTCTATAATATCAGGAGCATATTTTGGAGACAAATTATCTCCTTTATCTGAAACAACTAATTTGGCACCAGCAATGGCAGGTACGGATTTATTCACTCATATAAAATATATGCTATATTCAACTATACCATCATTAATAATAGTTTTAGTTATATTTGGTATAATGGGAATGAAATATTCTGGACAAGAATTAGATGCAAGTCAAATACAATTAATTAGTAGTACATTAGAATCTTCATTTAATACACTATCACCACTTTTATTAATTGCACCAATAGCAGTAATTGTGCTAGTAATGCTTAAAGTACCAGCAATACCTGGACTTATGGGAGGAGCATTAATAGGAGTTATTATAGCGGTATTTTTCCAAGGTCAAGATATGGGAGCCATATTAGAAGCAGCAACAAATGGATATGCATCAGCAACAGGTGTAGAGTCAGTAGACATGTTATTATCTAAAGGTGGGCTTATGAATATGATGTCAACAGTATCATTAACAATATGTGCCCTAGGTTTAGGTGGAATACTAGAAAAAACAGGTATGCTTGAAGCAATAGCATCTTCTATATTAAAAGCTGCAAAAGGCGTATTCGGAACAGTATTATGTACTATGTTAACTTGTACATTTACTAACATAATAGCTGGAGAGCAATATTTATCAATTGTTATACCAGGAAGAATGTATAGTGAAGAATTCAGAAAAAGAGGTATACATCCAAAAATGTTATCAAGAGCATTAGAAGATAGTGGAACACTAAGTTCTCCATTAGTACCATGGAATACTTGTGGAGCATATATAGCAGGAACATTAGGAGTATCAGCCTTTGTATATGCGCCATATGCTTTATTAAATATAATAAATCCATTAGTTTCACTGGCAATGATAGCACTTAATTATAAGGTAGCAAGAATTGGCGATGACAATGAAAAAGGTTTAAAATTTGAAAAAGTTAATTAAATATTGAATTAAATAGATATATTAAGCCAACAGAGAAATGAACTGAATCCTGTCAAGTAGACAGTGTAAAAATAAAAACTAAGCAACAAAGGTCTGTTCTCCATATTCCATCGGAGTCAGGCCTTTTAATCTTTTTTGTAATCTTCTTTTATTATAAAAATCTATACACTTATCTATTGCTAATTTTAATTCTTAAAAATTATGAAATTTCTTCAAATAATACATTTCAGATTTAATAATTCCCCAAAATCCTTCTATTAGTCCATTATCTATACATCTTCCAACACGGCACATACTTTGAATAGCAGATATATTATCAAGTTTTAATTTGAAATTTTTACTTGTATATTTAAAATCCCGATCACTATGAAATAGAGGACTTTCAGTAGTATTGTTCTCAATTGCAATGTCAAATGTATCAAATACTAATTTATTATTATTTTAACTATCTACTATGAAGGGAGCATATCATAAATTTTGTGTAGCAGCTTTTTATATATGAATAAAATATAGCATTTTTAGAGAGTTATAGAAAAAAACTATAGTAAAAAAATTATATTTAAAATTTTGAATGGATATAAAAAAAAATGAAAATAGTGGAAAAATCTTATTTACTTTGTTAACATTGAAAAGGATTTGTTGAAATAAAAATGTCTATTAATAAAACTAAAATAGACTGGGGGGATAAAAATGATAGGATTAAAAGATGAGATGAGTCCTAAGGAAAGATTATCAGCCTATAATCAAGGGAAAGAAGTAGATAGGATACCTACAGTAATAACTTGTGGAGAAACTATACCACCTCTTTATAAACTGAAGATGAAAGACTATTATTTTTCAAGTGATTTGATGGTTCAAGTGGAAAGACAAATCCACAAAGATTTTGTCTGTGACAATATGGGCATGGGACTTGGATTGAGGACAATAGCTGAATCATTAGGAACAAAACTTTCTTATAGAGATGATAATGTATCTTGTATAGAAATGCCATTAATTACTGATTATACGATTTTAGATAATCTTGAATTTACAAATATAAATAAAGATGGAAGATTACCAATTATGGTTGAAGCATTTAAAATACTTAAAGATGAGTTTGGAAATACACATAATATAGGTACAGGATCAGCAGGACCTTTATCTACAGCAGCAGCACTTAGAGGAACAGAATTATTGCTAAGAGATACTAGAAAAAATAAAGAAAATTTACATAAATTATTGAGTTTTACAACAGAAAACTTTATTCACTGTGCTAAGCAACTTTACGAGCAATGTGAAATATGCATGTCTATTTCAGAACCAATAGCATCAGGGAGTTTAATAAGTAAAAAACAATTTTTAGAATTTGAAATGCCTTATTTAAAAAAAGTATGCTCTGAACTAGAAAAAATTTATGGAAAAGCACCATCTTTACATATATGTGGTAAAACAAATGATAGATGGGATTTAATAGTAGAAAGCGGAATATCATCTTTTAGTATTGATGATTGTGAAGACATGGAAGAATTTAAAAAGAATTATGGGGAAAAAGTCGGATTATCAGGTAATGTAAAACCTGTAGACATAATTAAACTAGGTACATCAAAAGACATAGAAGAATCTGTTAAAGAATGTATCATAATAGCGGGTAATAATCCTTGTGGATTTACACTGTCACCAGGGTGTACAACACCAATGTTTACGTCAAAAGAAAACCTTATATCATATATGAATGCAGCAAGAAAGTATGGCAAAGGTGCAAAAAAAGGCTTTATTCCAAGGGGAATAGTAGATATGGGGGAGAACTAAGTTATGATAAAAATAAACAATTTACAAAAGAATTACGGAGAGTTGGAAGTTTTAAAAAATATAAATCTAAATATTGAAGAAGGAGACATTTACGGATTAGTAGGTAAAAGTGGAGCAGGGAAATCCACATTACTTCGTTGTCTAAATGGACTAACTTCTTATAATGATGGATCATTAATAATTGATAATAAAGAAGTAAAAAACTTACACGGGAAAAAATTAAGAGAATTTAGAAAAGAAATAGGCATGGTATTTCAACATTTTTCATTATTAGAGAGAAAAAGTGTTTATGATAACATAGCATATCCGATGAAATGTTGGGATTATTCAAGAGTAGAAATTGATAGAAAAGTAAAAGAATTAGTAGATTTAGTTGGAATACCTGATAAAATTTATGAAAAACCACGTAATCTAAGCGGTGGTCAAAAGCAAAGAGTAGCCATAGCAAGAGCTCTTACTTTAAATCCTAAAATATTATTGTGCGATGAGGCTACTTCAGCATTAGATCCAAAAACAACTAAATCAATTTTAGCTCTACTTAGAAAAATAAATAAGAAGTTAGGAATAACTATAGTAGTTGTTACACATCAAATGTCTGTAGTAAGACAAATATGTAACAAAGTTTCCATATTAGAAAAAGGAAGGATATCGGAACAAGGTTATGTAAAGGATATATTTTTAAGACAATCAGATGCTTTAAAAAAATTCATAGGAGATGATGATTTAGAGCTATCAGATTCAGGAAAAAATATACAAGTAATTTGGCAGGATAAAAGTAAAGACAGAGCTATATTTACACAAATGGCAGTGGACTTAGGAATAACATTTCCCATATTAGATGGATCTGTTTTAAAATATGGAGATGATTTATTAAGTAGTTTTATCATAAATATAAAGGATGAACATTATAATAAAGTTATTTTTTATTTAGAGAGTAAAGATATAACTTGGTTAGATGTAAAGAATAGCAAGGGAGAATTAAGTTATGAAGAGTTATAGTTTAGCAAAATTATTAGAAATAGTAATAATACCAGCACTATGGGCAACTCTTAGAATGTTATTTTTTTCGGGAATATTAGCGACTGTGTTTGGTTTTATAATTGGAATTGTATTGGTACTTACGGATAAGGATGGTTTGCATCCTAATATAGTTATTAATAAAATTTTAAATATTATAGTAAATATTATTCGCTCGTTTCCATTTATAATACTTATGATATCTATAATACCATTAACAAGATTTGTAGTAGGAACATCTATAGGTGAGAAGGCGGCATTAGTACCATTAACTATTGTGGCCACACCATTTATAGGACGTATATTTGAAAGTAGTTTTAAAGAAGTAGATTCATCATTAATAGAGGCAGCTCATTCTTTTGGAGCATCAACTATTCAAATAATATTTGGTGTCATGCTAGTAGAGTCTATACCGTCTATAATCTCAGGACTTTGTCTTTCAATGATTAATTTACTTGGGGCTACAGCTATGGCTGGAGCTATAGGAGCAGGAGGTCTCGGAGCAGTTGCGCTAACTCATGGATATCAAAACTTTAATAAAACTATAATGTATACAATAGTAGTGATTTTAATTATTTTAGTGGCACTAATACAATTTATAGGTGACCGACTTTATAAAAAATTAAAATAAATTTGCAAAATTATTTGGGAGGTATAAGAACAAAATGAAAAAAAGATTACTAGCATTGGTAATGTGCTTATCTTTAGGAACAACATTTTTAGTAGGATGTGGAAAAGATAATGCACAAGCAGGTGGAGAGAAAACAACAATAAAACTAGGGGTTAGAGGAACATCAATTGATGAAGCAGAAATAGCAAAAAGTAAATTAGAAGAAAAAGGATATAAAGTAGAAATAGTTACTTTTGATGATAATATAGCACCTAATACTGCTCTTGCAGAAGGAAGTATAGATGCCAATATGTATCAACATGAACCTTACTTAGATGATTATAACAAAAATGAAGGAACTAAACTTGTAATGGTTAAACCAAAAGTTAGAGCACCGATATTTGGATTATATTCTGAAGAATACACAGATATAAAAGACATAAAAGATGGTTCTACTATAGGATTATGTAATGACTCATCAAATCAAGCACGTGGATTAAAATTATTAGAAGAACTAGGGTTTATAAAATTAGATGAATCTGTAGAATCGCCTACTATGTATGATATAGCTGAAAATCCAAAAAATTTAAAGTTTATAGAAGCAGAGATGATAAGTTTACCACAATCACTATCAGATGTAGCGGCAATAGCTTGTGCTGGAGCCCATATTCAAAATGCTAGCAAAGATCCACAAAAACTTTCACTAGCAAATTCAAATGATGAAGAAGAATATGCAGTGGGTGTAGTTGTAAATGAAAAAGATAAAGACACTCAATGGGCAAAAGACATAGCTGATGCATATAGAAGTAAAGAAATAAAAACATATATAGAAGAAAATTATAAAGGTGTATTTATAGCATTATTTTAACTCTATAACAAAAGACCAAATAAAAACATTTATCGGTCTTTTGTTTTGTATATATTTAAGTTAAGTAGATAATCATGATAGCTATTATCCAAGGAGTTGAATTTTCATAATTTATAAATAACATTATAAAAAATAAATCATAAATTATATATAAATATTTATTGGGAGGTGATATTTTGATTGAACCTCAATACGGAGATGTAATATGTGTTAATTACAGCATATATAATCATTTTGGAATATTCGTAGACAAGAGTCATGTTATTCACTATAGTGGCAAAGACGAAGACTTTTTTCTAAGACATATGGTTATAGATGAAACTGATATGGAAAATTTTTCAGAAGGCTCTGACCAATATTATGTATATAAGTTTTCGCAAGATAAATCTTCTTCTGTAAAAAGAGTAAGAGCCGAGGGATTAAATGGAGATTTGATAGATGGAGCACAAGCATTATATCTCCTTTATCAAATTAAAAACAAGGTCAAGATTAAAATATATTCACCGGAAGAAACTGTGAAAAGAGCAAGAAGCAGAGTAGGAGAGAGAAAATTTTTACTTCCTACTAATAATTATGAACATTTTGTTATTTGATATAATGGGAATGAAATATTCTGGACAAGAATTAGATGCAAGTCAAATACAATTAATTAGTAGTACATTAGAATCTTCATTTAATACACTATCACCACTTTTATTAATTGCACCAATAGCAGTAATTGTGCTAGTAATGCTTAAAGTACCAGCAATACCTGGACTTATGGGAGGAGCATTAATAGGAGTTATTATAGCGGTATTTTTCCAAGGTCAAGATATGGGAGCCATATTAGAGGCAGCAACAAATGGATATGCATCAGCAACAGGTGTAGAGTCAGTAGACATGTTATTATCTAATAGATATATTAAGCCAACAGACAAATAGTTCTGTTGGCTTTTTTGCGAAGATAAATCCTTGGCAATATGAAGGTAGTTAATTATATGATAAAATATAAAAGGTAAGTACATAATAAAACTGAATAAATATTAAGGAGATTACCATGAATAACAAAAGTGTAAAAGAAATAAAAGAAATAGTAGATACTTTAAAAGTTGAGCAATACTTAGAATATATAAATATTTTAAAAAGTGATGAAAGGAAATCAGTACAAAAGTTAGCTGTATCTTTAGCAAAAAAACTAGATGCCATAAGAAAAGAAGATGAAAGATTAGAACTTATAAATACATACGAAAATGACGGATACTCAAAAGGATATCTATACATAGGTGGAATAGACGAAGTTGGTAGAGGGCCACTAGCTGGACCAGTAGTTGCAGCTGTAGTTGTTTTACCACCAAACACAAAAATAGAAGGAGTAGACGATTCTAAAAAAGTAAAAGAAAGCAAAAGAGAAGAGCTATATGAAATAATAAAAGAACATGCACTAGACTTTGGAATAGGAATTGTGGATAATGAAGAAATAGACGACTACAATATTTTAAATGCCACATTTATGGCAATGAAAAAAGCATTAAACTCAATGAAAAAACAACCAGACTATTTATTGGTAGATGCTATAACTATACCAGGCGTTGATATAAAACAAAATCCAATAATAAAAGGTGATTCAAAATCCATATCTATAGGAGCTGCCAGCATATTAGCTAAAGTTACAAGAGACAGAATGATGTGCGACTATGATGAAATATACCCAGAGTATGGATTTAAATCAAACAAAGGATATGGTACAAAGGAACACTACGAAGCTATAGAAAAACATGGTATAACACCAATACATAGAAAAAGTTTCCTTAAAAATGTTTTATAGACTATAATTATAGATGGAAGAATTATCAAGATAAATTATTGTAGGAGGGGATCATAATAATGAATTATAAAGACATGCTAAAAGAAGCAAGAGAAAACTTAAATGGAAGTTGTAGAGTTTGTAAAGCTTGTAATGGAGTAGTTTGTGCAGGAGAAGTTCCAGGAATGGGTGGAAAAGATACTGGATCTGCATTTGTAGAAAACTTCAAAAGTTTACAAGATGTTAAAATAAATATGAGAGTTATACATAATGTATCAAATCCAGATACATCAGTAGAATTATTTGGGAAGAAAATGAAAGCACCAATATTTGCAGCTCCTATAACAGGAACTACATTAAACATGGGTGGAAAAATAAGCGAAAGAGAATACATAACTCCAGTTGTGGAAGGATGTATAGAAAGTGGAATCTTCCCAATGGTTGGAGATACTGCTGTAGATTCTTTCTTAATGGATAACTTAGATGTACTAAAAGAAAATAATGGACAAGGGATAGTATTTATAAAACCTTGGGAAAATCACGATATAATAAAGAAAATAAAATTAGCTGAAGAAGCTGGAGCTTTTGCTGTTGGTGTAGACGTGGATGCATGTGGTCTTGTGACTTTATCTATGCATGGAAAGACTGTTGTACCAAAGGATGTGGAAGCTTTAAAAGAGTTAAAAGCGGCTACTAAGTTACCATTTATAGTGAAGGGAATAATGACTGTGGAAGATGCTATGTTTGCTGTGGAAGCTGGTGTGGATGCTATAGTTGTTTCTAATCATGGTGGTAGAGTTTTAGATTGTACTCCAGGTGCTGCTGATGTGCTACCTGCTATTGCTGAGGCTGTTGATGGTAAGTTGACTGTGCTTGTTGATGGTGGTGTTAGAAGTGGTGTTGATGTTCTTAAGCTGATTGGTCTTGGGGCTGAGGGTGTTCTTATTGGAAGACCTTTTGTTACTGCTAGTTTTGGTGGTGGCAGAGAAGGTGTTGAGATGTATGTTAAGAAGATCGTTGGTGAGTTTGAAGCTACTATGAGGCTGACTGGATGTCAAAGTGTTGGGGATATTGATGGGAAGGTTATATATAGATAATAATTAGTTGGAGAGGGGTTCGATACGACTCGTCTCCAACATTGAAATCCACGAATAAAGGTATTAGTAATTTGCTAATATCTTTTTTGATTTTAGTAATACAATATATCATAATTTACTTGAAGTAGATATGATATACTTTACAGTAAATATAGTTTATGGTATTATTAATTTTACTAAAATACTAAAGGAGTGATATTCATGAAAAATTTATATATAATGTTTAATAAATTAAAAAGAAGATATATTACTCCTACATATATTATAAGATATAGCAAATACATTTAAGATATATATCCCCTGGAGTATTGAATTATACTAAAGGGGATTTTTTATTAACAAAAATAAGGAGGTAGTTAGAATGAGCATATTTGCATACCTAAGATGGAGAGGATAGCACACGAGTTGTGGCTATCGTTAAATAAATTTAATACAATGTCATAACTCCGTGCTATTTGATACTAATAGTTAAAATAAGGAGATTATGAACAATGAAAAAATTAAAAAAGATTGAAGTTTTAAGAGCATTACTTAATAAAAATATAGAGATACTTAGATGCCCAATTTGCAAAAAATCTATAAAATGTATAGAAGAAAATAGTCTATTATGTGAGAATAATCATTGCTTCAACGTATCTAAAAAAGGATACGTTAATTTACTAAAAAACAATACAAATACAATATATGGTAAAAGTCTATTTGAATCTAGAAGTAAAATATATGAAGGTGGTATATATGAGAAGCTTTCAAAAGAGATAATAAATATAGTAGATAAATATACAGCAAATAAGGACAATAGTTTTGTGTTAGATACTGGTTGCGGAGAGGGATATTATTTAAATCAACTATATTTAGATGAAAAAATAAATAAAAAATGTAGGTTATTTGGAATAGATATATCAAGAGAAGGAATTTCACTTGCTACAAGACACGAAAATGATATACTATGGATTGTTTCAGATTTATCAAACTTACCATTTGAAAATAGTAAATTTGATATAATATTAGATATATTTTCACCATCAAACTATAGTGAATTTACCAGAGTTTTAAATAAAGATGGAGTAGTTATAAAAGTAATTCCAGAGGAACACTATCTATATGAAATAAGGTCTGAAATAAAAGGAAAAATAAAAAAAGACACTTATTCTAATAAAAATATTATAGATTCATTTAAAAATAATTTAGAAATAGTTTATGATAAAAGAATTACTTATAAAACAAATGCTTCTAATTTAGAAGATTTTATAAAAATGACTCCATTAACATCGAGTCTAAATCAAGAGCAGATAAATGAATTAATTAAATGCAATATAGAAATGATAACAATAGATTTAAGGGTTATTGTAGGTAAAATAAAATAGATAAATGTATAAAAAATACAAAGAAAGATTACAGAAGAACAAATGATAGAAGGCTTGTTAGGATAAAGTATAATTAAACATTATATATCTATACTTTTATTCGACACTAAATTCGTGAGTATTATTTCTGTGATTCGTCTCCACCATTAAAATCCACGAAAAGTGGCTGTCGCACTAAAAAAATAGTGTGACAGTCTTTTTTACTTATTAGGATATTAATAAAAATTTGAAACATAGTCTTTATTCAATTCAACGAATACTTCTGAATTTATTTGTCCTATTTAGTATAGCCTATCTAGATTTAGAAGAACATGGAATAAATACTGATACTTGCAATGGAATAGAAGAAGCATTAATTTTAATAGAAGAAAATTCATATGACATGGTATTGATAGACCAGCAATTATCAAATTTAAAGATAATTATGGTTGATCAAGTTAAAAAGGAAGTTGTAGAAGTTAAGCCATATGGATTTATAGATGAGTTTATAGAAAAACCTGTATATGTAAATGTAATTATTGATATGATTTATCGAATACACAACCTTAAAAAAATGTAAGGTAAATCTTACGTTTTTTTAAGGAAAAAACGATATCCTTGTAAGGTTAAGATGATATTATTTAGACAATAACTTAAATGGAGGATATCAAAATGAGCGAAACAATGCTTGGAATTATTGGATTTTTAACAATCGGTATGGTAATATTCTTATTATTTAATAATTTTACAATACCATCATTAGCTTTTATAACAGCGTCAACTATAACAGCAGTTATATTAGTGTTAACAGGAACTTTCACAATTAGTGAAGTAGGAGAATTTATAGAGGCAGGTGTGGCAGGAACATCGCCAACAGCATGTCTATTCTTATTCTCAGTATTATTCTTTGGAATTATGACAGATGCAGGAATGTTTGATAGAATCATAAATGCACTTGTTAAAAAAGTTGGAGATAGTGTTGTAGGTGTTGCAGTTATGTCATGTTTTATTGCAATGATAGGTCACTTAGATGGAGGAGGAGCATCAACATTTTTAATTACAATACCAGCTATGTTACCAATATATAAAAGATTAAATATGAGACCAACAACTCTTATGTTAATATGTGTAACAGCGATGGGTGTTATGAACTTACTGCCATGGGGTGGGCCAACAATGAGAGCCGCTTCAGTAGTTGGAATAGAACCAAGTGCATTATGGAAAGAATTAATACCAATGCAAGCTGTAGGATTAGTTGTAGCATTATTAACAGCAGTTATATGGGGAAAAATAGAAGTTCGCCGTGGAGCTGGAGTGCATGGAAAGTTAGCAACAAATACAGGGAATGGATACAGTGAAGATTTAGAACAAGAATCTGCTAAAGAAAATAAAAATAACGAACTTGAAAGACCTAAGAACTTTGGAGTTAATGTTATATTAACTTTAGCAGTAATTATATCACTTGTATTTTTAGAAGTACCTGCATACTTAGTATTTATGATTGGTTGTTCTTTAGCTATATTTATAAACTACCCAGATGTAAAGTTACAAAGTAAGATAATAAAGAAACATTCAGGACCAGCAATAATGATGGCATCCACATTATTTGCAGCAGGTGTGTTCCTTGGAATGCTTGAAGAATCTGGATTAATGGAACATATGGCAACTATTTTAGCAAGTATGTTACCAGAAGCATTAGGGCCATTTTTACCAATATTAATAGGTATATTATCGGTACCATTAACACTTGTATTCTGTACAGATGCATATTTCTATGGATTATTACCAGTATTAATAAGTTTAGGAAATGCTTTTGGTGTAGATCCTGTACAAACAGCTATATCAATGGTAGTATGTAGAAACTGTGCAACATTCATAAGTCCAGTTGTACCAGCAACATTCTTAGGTACTGGATTAGCAGGGGTAGAAATCAAAGATCATATTAAAAACTCATTCTTCTGGGTTTGGGGAGTTAGTGGAATATGTCTGTTAACAGGACTTTTATTCGGAGTTATACAATTATAAGTAATAGTAAGATTAGGAAAAATTTATATAGTTTATAGTTAGTAGATCTTAATAACTTACTTAAATAAAATGCTACAATTAGAAGCTGATATCTTCTTAAAAGATATCAGCTTTATTTTAACTGGATCTATGTCAATATTTTAGACACAAAAAATTGAATTTTAACTTGCCCTAGCTATTTTTTCGCATTCATCTGGTGTTACGAAACCAATACTTCCATGGATTCTTTTTATTATCTAAAGCTCTTATTATTAAATCTGTAGTCATATTCTTATCAAAGGCGTAGCCTACAATCTTTCTTGTATGTAAATCCATGACTGATGCTAAATAACATCATCCATCTTTTATTGTATGTATATGATATCCCAAACCCATTTTTCATTTATTGTATTTGTTGAAAAATCTTGATTTAAAATATTTTCTTTATCTTCTATTTTTACTTTTGTAGTATGGTGATTAAACTTTTTTACTATTACAGACTTCAAACCTAATTCACTCATAATTCTTTGAACTCTTTTTATACTTACATCAATTTTTTTACTAATAATTTATGAATTTTAGGCGCACCATATCTATCATTACTATCATCATATATAGTCTGGATTTCTTGTTTTAATAATTCTCTTTTAAGAGCTCTTAATTCTTTTAGTGTCATTTCATCATTCCCATCAGAAGATGATGATATAGGAGAGTTATTTTTTATCCATGTAGATATTGCTGATTTTGGTATTCCATACTCACTATGTAGCGCAGCTAATGATTTTCCTGATTTATATAATTCTATTATTGTATTTTTAAATTCTTCTGTATATTTTGCTATATTTAGACACGTCCTTTATAATCTTACTTTATTATAATTCGTTGGATTAATTGTGTCTATGCACTTATACTAACATCAAAGTGGTACATGTATTATACTGTAAACTATGGATATATACCCAATATAGTAGCAGGTGACGGAGAAGAAATAGGTGTACATATGGAAGAAAGCTTTATAATTTATCAAAGTAAATTTGGAGATATAGAAATTAGATATAAAGATGACAAAATTACTTTTATGAAAAAAGTATCTAAAGAAAAACAAAGCCAAGGATAGCAAGTCAAGTCATTGAAATAACTTGACTAAGATACCCAGGGGGGAAACTTGACGCCTTTTGTCAAGTTTATGCTACTAGTTCTTATATTAATTATTTCAACCTGTAAAAAAACGATATCCACTGCCGCGAACAGTAACAATATACTTTGGGTTTTGAATATCTTCTTCAATTTTATTTCTTAAACGATTAATATATACCATTATAGTATTGTCATCTACAGCAATTGTATGTCCCCAAACATGATCATAAATCATTTCTTTAGTAAAAACTTTATTTGGGTTATTCATGAATAAAAGAATAAAGTTACTTTCCTTAGCCGTAAGAATTATCTCGTTATTGTTTTTATAAAAACGAAGGGTTGAAGTATCGTATTTAAAACAACCACATTCAATAATGTGATTATCATTTGCAATTTGGTTTTTGGTGCGCCTAATAAGAGCTTTAATTTTAGCACCAATAACTAAAGGTCGAAACGGCTTTGTAACATAATCATCAGCACCAATAGATAGGCCATATAGTGCATCATAATCCTCACACCTGCCACTAATTATGATAATAGGTGTTAATATATTGCTATTACGTAATTTTTTAATAACATCAAATCCTTCCATATCACCCATATTAATGTCCATTAAAATAACATCATATTTTGTGTTCATAGCTAGGCTTAAAGCCTCTGTTCCACTATTAGCAATATCAGAGTGTAGTTCGTTGCAATCAATTACTTTTTTTAATAGTTTACATATAGCAATATCGTCATCAACAATTAAAACTTTATCCATTAAATAGTCCTCCGTACAATTTGCTTTTAAAATATAAAAATAGTTTATAAAATTTTATATTTAATAAATAACTAAGATTTATTATAATGGATTTAGATACATATGTCTAGTTAAGAAAATTGTTTAGAGGTGGAGTAATGTGAAAGAAAAAAAAATTATACCGATCATGATTATTTTAACAATAATTTCAGGAGTGGTTATTAATACTGGATTATCAGTGTTGGCAAAATATAAGGTAGAAAGTGTTAATATCCAAAAGAAGCAATTACAGATTATTGCACAAACATTATCAGAATATATTCAAGAAATTATGTTGCAAAAAGCACAAATACTAGATGCAAAAAGTGAAAATATCGAATTTAGCAATAATAATGAAAAGTTTATTTTGATAGGTGAAAATGGTAATACAATAGATAATGAAAAATACATTAATATATTTAAAAAACAGTATGGATATACACAAGTAACTAATGATATTAAGTTGGTTGCATATGACGATAAGGGAGAATTTTCTTGTGTATTAATAAAGCAGTTAGATAGTAATATTTCTGTTGGTATGATAATAGATTTACAATTATATTATAAAAATTTCATATCGAAAATTAAGGTAGGTACAAATGGATATATTGTAGTTAAGAATGCGGACGGAATTATTTTAATGCATCCAGAGGATATCCAATTAGGAATTAATGTGATTGAGGGAAGACAAGCACTTTATCCAGATGTAGACTTAACGAGTTTAAAAGAATTATTTGAATTTCAATCTATAAATGAAAGTGGAGTAAAAGAGTATAATTCTTACTGGTGGACTAAAGAAAAAATTATAGATGTGAAAAAAATAGCAGCACATTCACAAGTGAATTTTGAATCAGATTTTATCATCGTTTCTGCAATTACAGATTACGATGATATATATAAGCCTTTAGAAGAGGGATATGAAAGTATATTTAATATGATTTTTACGGTAACTGTGATAATATTGTCATTCTTGGGATATATAGCATATCTTATTTTTAAAAACAATAAAAATAGGGAGGAAATTTTATACTTAAGAGAACTAAATGATATTTTAGAAGAAACTAGAAGAAAAGAAGAAACTATGTCACATCAACAAAGATTACAAATAATGGGAACAATGACTGGTGGTATAGCTCACGAGTTTAATAATTTATTAACACCAATTATAGGTTATGCAGAGTTACTAAAGTGCAGTCTATCAAATGATTCAGAAGAATTTGAGTACTCTCAAGAAATATTAAAATCAGCGGATAGTGCACAACAAATTATTAAGAATATTTCTAAATTAAGCAGGAAAAATATAGAAACAGTTTTCAAATTTATTCATTGTAGGCATATATTTGAAGATGTGATTAAAATGCTTATTCCATTAATACCATCAAATATTAGGTTAATAGAAATATATAATATAGGACATGATAAAGGAATTCTATGCAACGAAACTCAAATATATCAAGTAATTCTAAATCTATGTGTAAATGCATTTCATGCAATAGGAGATAAAGAAGATGGAATAGTAGAGTTCTGTTGGGGGATTGAAAATGAACAAATTATAATTAAAGTTAAAGATAATGGATGTGGTATGGAAAAGATTATACAAGATCAAATATTTGATCCATTTTTCACAACTAAAATAAATGGACAAGGTACAGGGCTTGGACTTTCAATGGTAGACCAAATTGTACATAGCCATAAAGGTAGAATAGAAATAGATAGTAAGGTTAATATAGGAACAACTTTTACTTTATATTTTCCATTAGCAATAGAATCAAAAATAAGAATAGTAGATAGTAAAAAACTTAATGAAAGTAAAATTGAAGTTTTAATTTTAGATGATAATGAAAAAGTAATGAGATTGTTAAAAAGAGATTTAGAAGAACATGGAATAAATACTGATACTTGCAATGGAATAGAAGAAGCATTAATTTTAATAGAAGAAAATTCATATGACATGGTATTGATAGACCAGCAATTATCAAATTTAAAGATAAATAAGGATGGGCTTAATATAGCAGAATTAATAGCTATAAATTTTCCGTATTTAAATAAAATAATTATGGTTGATCAAGTTAAAAAGGAAGTTGTAGAAGCTAAGCGATATGGATTTATAGATGAGTTTATAGAAAAACCTGTATCTGTAAATGTAATTATTGATATGATTTATCGAATACACAACCTTAAAAAAATGTAATATAAATCTTACGTTTTTTTAAGGAAAAAACGATATCCTTGTAAGGTTAAGATGATATTATTTAGAAAATGACTTAAATGGAGGATATCAAAATGAGTGAAACAATGCTTGGAGTTATTGGATTTTTAACAATCGGTATGGTAATATTCTTATTATTTAATAATTTTACAATACCATCATTAGCTTTTATAACAGCGTCAACTATAACAGCAGTTATATTAGTGTTAACAGGAACTTTCACAATTAGTGAAGTAGGAGAATTTATAGAGGCAGGTGTGGCAGGAACATCGCCAACAGCATGTCTATTCTTATTCTCAGTATTATTCTTTGGAATTATGACAGATGCAGGAATGTTTGATAGAATCATAAATGCACTTGTTAAGAAAGTTGGAGATAGTGTTGTGGGTGTTGCAGTTATGACATGTTTTATTGCAATGATAGGCCACTTAGATGGAGGAGGAGCATCGACATTTTTAATTACAATACCAGCTATGTTACCAATATATAAAAGATTAAATATGAGACCAACAACTCTTATGTTAATATGTGTAACAGCGATGGGTGTTATGAACTTACTTCCGTGGGGTGGGCCAACAATGAGAGCCGCTTCAGTAGTTGGAATAGAACCAAGTGCATTATGGAGAAAATTAATACCAATGCAAGCTGTAGGATTAGTTGTAGCATTATTAACAGCAGTTATATGGGGGAAAATAGAAGTTCGCCGTGGAGCTGGAGTGCATGGAAAGTTAGCAACAAATACAGGAAATGGATACAGTGAAGATTTAGAACAAGAACTTGCTAAAGAAAATAAAAATAACGAACTTGAAAGACCTAAGAACTTTGGAGTTAATGTTATATTAACTTTAGCAGTAATTATATCACTTGTATTTTTAAAAGTACCTGCATACTTAGTATTTATGATTGGTTGTTCTTTAGCTATATTTATAAACTACCCAGATGTAAAGTTACAAAGTAAGATAATAAAGAAACATTCAGGACCAGCGATAATGATGGCATCCACATTATTTGCAGCAGGTGTGTTCCTTGGAATGCTTGAAGAATCTGGATTAATGGAACATATGGCAACTATTTTAGCAAGTATGTTACCACAAGCATTAGGGCCATTTTTACCAATATTAATAGGTGTATTATCGGTACCATTAACACTTGTATTCTGTACAGATGCATATTTCTATGGATTATTACCAGTATTAATAAGTTTAGGAAATGCTTTTGGTGTAGATCCTGTACAAACAGCTATATCAATGGTAGTATGTAGAAACTGTGCAACATTCATAAGTCCAGTTGTACCAGCAACATTCTTAGGTACTGGATTAGCAGGGGTAGAAATCAAAGATCATATTAAAAACTCATTCTTCTGGGTTTGGGGAGTTAGTGGAATATGTCTGTTAACAGGACTTTTATTCGGAGTTATACAATTATAAGTAATAGTAAGATTAGGAAAAATTTATATAGTTATAGTTAGTAGAACTTAATAACTTACTTAAATAAAATGCTACAATTAGAAGCTGATATCTTCTTAAAAGATATCAGCTTTATTTTAACATTACTTAATTGATAACTGTAAATAAATATAATCATTAATCAAACATTTAATGTGTCATAAAAAAGGGAGATATAAATGAAAAAATTAGATAGCATATTACAATACAATTATGAATTTGTTAAAGATGAACAGTATAAGGTATTTGAAACATCAAAACATCCGAAAAAGAAAATTCTAATATTAGGATGTATGGATACTAGACTGATAGAGTTATTACCTAAAGCAATGAACATTAAGAATGGAGATGCTAAAATCATAAAGAATGCAGGTGGTATGATAACTGATCCATTTGGTCATGAAATGAGAAGTATTATGATTTCTGTATATGAATTTAATATAGATGAGATATATATAGTAGGTCATCATAAATGTGGGGTATGTAAATTAGAATCAGATTATATATTAGATAAAGCTGTAGAAAGAGGAATATCCAAAGAAACTATAAATATGATGAAAGCTTCAGGAATAGACCTAGAAAAATGGATTACAGGATTTGAAACAGTAGAAGCGTCAGTTGCTGATAGTGTAAATATAGTTAAAAATCACCCTCTAATGCCTAAAGAATTAATAGTACATGGAATGGTAATATGTCCTGAAACCGGTAAACTAGATGTTACTATAAATGGATACAATAATTAGTTTAAAAATAAAATAATGAATTAACATTATGTAAGTGTACTAAAACAAGCAATATCAACGAGTGATATTGCTTGTTTTTTGTGGTGTGCCCAGCATGGGCAACAACTTGACGGTGAAAGTCCGTTGCAGGCTTGATAGTGGGAACTACATATGAGGGTATTAGAAACGGACCAGTTTGCAATACAAAACAAAGTCCAACACTATCCGAATTTCTAGGAGTAAATGTAGCAGATATATGAGATGAAGGTTGTTGCTCTTACCTGGGGAGGTCTGATAGATACATCATTAATAAAGGATGTACTTCCTAAATGATAACCTACATAGTGATATGTAGTTGAACTATCAGAAGTCAGCAGATGTCATAGTACTATTTATGTGCACAATAAATAGGAAGGACTGAACATTAAGGAGGTTTTCAACTTTGGATAAATTGAAGATTGTTGGTTTACTATCTTCAGAAGAGTTTATTAATCTATTTGATGTTTTTGCACAAAAAGAAAGTAATATGGTTTTTAAGGTATTAACGTAAGTTACAGTTGTTGATATAAAAAATGAAAAAGTAAAGAAAAAAATTGAAGAGACACCAACTTTAGCAATAAATCTTCTTAGCCATTTTTCATGTAAATTTCAAAAAATAGTTGAGATTTTAGCTCAAGTTGCTTTGTAATTACTTTTCAGGTTATGGCAAGTCAAAGTTAGAAATGATTGAAGTTGATGTTGAAACAGATTTAAATGCAGCTGTATTTTTAGGATTAGAAGAAGGTTATGGAGGAATCTTAAATACAGTTACAAACTTAAAAATTGCATCATCAGCTTCTGAAGAGGAAATAAGAAAAATAGCAGATATTGCTTTATTGAAATCACCAGTTTTAGAAAGTATTAAGCATAGACCTACATTAAATATTAATTTTATAAAATAGATGAAAAGATAAAAAATTGGTATATTGAGGAGCTTACTAGTAAAAAAGAAACTGAATACCTAAAATATATATTTTTGAGAATAATTGAAAATTAATTTACATACTTAAAAAGATATAGGATTTAGTGGTAATTTACTAACTACCCTATATCTTTTTTATATATTAAGGGATTATAAATTATCTGGTTTATGGATAATTTATAATCCCAACTGCTTGAAATGGAGCAAGGTCGTTGCCTGAAGCGCATCTCGTTGGCGACATGAGCGAAGCGAATTTTTTATTTTTATGCTAAATTTTCTGTTTGTAAAACATATCTATTATTTAAAGTAGATTTTACATAAGTAACACCTAATCCTAAAAACATTCCAAGTATTGCAGGGACTATCCAGCCTAACCCTTGTGAATATAAAGGTAATTTGCTAAATAAATTTGCAACATAACCTAATTTTACCCCTACTTGCCCTAGGGCATCAACAACACTTACTACACCAGTAAATAATATTGTAAACTTATAAACGAAATAACTTTCCTTTAAAAAGCTATCTAGCATTGCTAGTACTATAAGCATTATTGCTATTGGATATATTGCATTTAGTACAGGTACTGATACTGCAAGTATTTTAGTTAATCCTAAATTAGCAAGAGTCATACTAGAAAGAGCTAGTATTCTAACAAAAGATTTATAAGATAGTTTGTTTGTAAGTGTTGTAAAATATTGACTACAAGAAGTTATAAGTCCAACACTAGTTGTTAAACAAGCTAATGTAAATGTAACTGCTAATAATAATGCCCCAGGCTTACCGAATACATAAGTTGTAACATTTGTTAAAGTTTGAGCACCATTTTCTGTAGATCCAAATCTAAAGCCACTAGTAGCTCCTAAATGTGCAAGCAATGAATATATTACTACCAATAAAGCACCTGCTATAAGTCCTGCTTTTATAGACATTGAAACAACAGCCTTTTCATCTTTTACCCCTTTAGATTTTATTGCTAGAGCTATAACTATACCGAAGTTTAACGCTGCTATTGTATCCATAGTTAAATACCCGTCCAAAAATCCTTTAACTAATGGAGTAGTTGCATAATCTCCTGTAGCTGGAGCATAACTACCAAGTGGCTTAAATAAAGACCCTACAAATATTACAAATATTAAAAGTAATAAAGTTGGTGTTAAAACTTTCCCCATGCGATCTACTAATTTTGCTGGCGATAATGAAAGCCAGTATGCTACTGAAAAGAATACAAGTGTAAATAAGAATAATGCCAAAGTTTTTGGTACACTTTCTGGTAAATAAGGAGATACTACCATTTCAAAAGGTAAACTTCCAGCTCTAGGTATACCTAAACAAGGCCCTATTGATAAATATATTAAAACTGTAAATGCCATTGAAAAACTATTATTAACTTTTTTAGCTAAGTTAGCAAGTCCTCCATATTTAGCAACTGCAACTACACCTAATATAGGGAAACCAACTGCTGTTATAAAAAATGCTGCCATTGCTAAGTACATATTTTCCCCTGCTGATTGTCCAAGAAATGGTGGAAATATTAAATTTCCTGCTCCAAAGAATAAAGAAAAAAGCATTAATCCTACAAGTAATAAATCTTTTTTTGATAAACTGTTCATGTTTATATCCTCCCATTTTTAATTTAAATTTTTCACATCATAATATTTCACCTTCAATGTCCATGTAAATTCCCCCTTTCAAAAACAAAAAAACGCCCCTTGTAAAAATATACAAGGGACGGATTATCCGCGTTACCACCCTAGTTCTACAAAAAAAGTTATAAAAAATAAACCCTTTTGTAGCGCTCAGTTACGTATCGATCAATACGCTTATCTTTTAACGGTGAAAGATGCCGACAATACTTACTAAAAATTTGTTCAGTATTGCTTCTCAGAGATGATTTTTCAGTAAAATTTGAACATTGGTTTTCAGCAAACACCAACTCTCTGTGGAACAAAACAATACTTACTTTTTCTCTTCATAGAATTTGTTTTTTTGATTTTTTTAAATTTATTAATAATATAATAGATACTATTAAAGTTAATGTCAATAGTATAATTATTTATATATATATGATTTTGTTTTTGAGTGATTGTATCGTTCTTAGTTCCAATCTAGGTTTGAACAAGATTTGCAGTATTTTCAGTTATTTTTTATTTCTTATATGTTCTAATGTATTGAGCAGAACTAATATGGTAATGACCTATTTACTTTGTGTTCTAGTAGGATTTTAAGTGTTAAAGATTCAACTGCTTTTATTGGTAATTGAGATTAAAGATTAAATATTAAATATTAAATATGATAAATATTTATAGTGTTTAAATTGAGGAGCGTAAATTATAAAGTACTAAGCAATGCAATAAGAGTCAGAAAATAAAGCCTTATTTAATGTCTTAGCAGAGTTAATTCAGATAGATTAATACTTGATATAAATAAATTTGAAACATTGGAAAATGAAATGAGTCATGTGAACCTAGTATCAACAAGGCTTGCTATATTTTGGTGTTGGAATATTTATGCACTTTCCTGTTAACATTTACAAACTAGAAGTGGTAATAAAAATTATTAGCTTTTATCATCAAATTCTGTTACACTTGAATAACACCAATTTAAAGACAAAGGTGTTTATTATAAATAATTGCAAAACAACAAAGAATAATTGAATAATTAAGTATGAAAAAATAAAGATATCTTTATTTTAATAGATATGATGTATAATATAAAAGATAAACACTTTTTATGTTTAGATATTAGCTGGCATTGAAAGTGTTTATTTTTATTTTGTAAATAATTTATATTAATATAAAAGGAAACAAAAAGGAGAAATAAATGCAATTTACAGACTTAGACATAATTAGGCCAATACAAAAGGCGTTAAAAGAAGAAGAATATATAAAACCAACACCAATACAATCAAAGTCAATAACACCATTATTAGAAGGTAGAGATTTGCTAGGATGCGCGCAGACTGGTACGGGTAAAACAGCAGCTTTTGCAATTCCTATAATACAACAAATATATAATGATAAAAAAGCACTAAAAGGCAAAAGAACTATAAAAGCTGTAATACTAGCACCTACGAGAGAATTAGCAATACAAATAGAAGAAAACTTTGTGGCTTATGCAAGACATACAAATATAAAAAGTTTGGTTATATTTGGAGGAGTATCTCAAAACCCTCAAGTTAAAGCATTAAAAGAAGGTGTAGATATACTAATAGCTACTCCAGGTAGAATGCTTGATTTATACAGTCAAAAATTCTTAAAATTAAATGATGTTAAGCACTTTGTTTTAGATGAAGCTGATAGTATGTTAGATATGGGTATGATACATGATGTAAAAAGAATAATTAGTCACCTTCCAAAGGTTAGGCAAAATATATTCTTCTCTGCTACTATGCCAAAAGAAATATCAAAATTAGCAGATTCAATATTTAAAGATCCAGTTAAGGTAGAAGTTGCGCCAGTATCATCAACAACTGAGATGGTTGAACAAAATATTTATTTTGTGAGTAAAAAACAAAAGACCAAGTTACTTATAGAGCTATTAAAAAATAATCCAGAAGAATCTGTACTTGTATTTTCCAGAACAAAACATGGAGCAAATAAAATAACAAAAGATCTAATATCATCATCAATAAGTGCAGCTGCCATACATGGTAATAAATCTCAAAATGCAAGACAATTAGCATTAAATGAATTTAAAGAAGGTAAAATTAGAGTATTGGTAGCAACTGATATAGCAGCAAGAGGAATTGATATTAATGAACTACCCTTTGTAATAAATTATGATTTACCAGAAGTTGCAGAGACTTATGTTCATAGAATTGGAAGAACAGGAAGAGCGGGAAGAAGTGGTAGAGCAACAGCGTTTTGTTCGATGGAAGAAAGAGATCTTTATAAGGCTATAGAAAAATTTATAAATAAAAAAATTGAAGTTGTAGAAAATCACAGTTTTGTATCTAGTGCAGAGGATGTAACTGTAGTAGCTAAAAGAAATAATAGGGGCAGTAGAAAGCCTAATAGAAGTAACAGTAAAAATAATAGAAGTAAAGATAAATTTACAAATAAAAATTAAAATATGTTTTATACTTACCACCCTTATTAGACTTAGGGTGGTTTTTATTTACACTAACATACTCTACGGAGCGTGGATTGTTTTGTAAGATGAAATAATATAAATTAATAGAGTGAGTACCAACTTATATGTGTTAATGAATTTATAAAAAGATTCTGAAGCATAAGTAGATTTCAATAAGAAAAATAATCGATACTAATATTAAAAGATAGGAGATATATGATGGATAGACAAAGAAAAAAAGAATTATTACAACAATATAAAGAAATGAAGCCAGAGATGGGTGTATATATGTTTAAGTCTATAAAAACAAATACAGTTTATTTAGGTTGTGACAAAAATATAAAAGCAACTATAAATGGAGATAGATTTAAATTAAATTTGAATAGTCATAGATGCAAAAAATTACAAAAAGATTGGAAGGAAAATAAAGAAGAGAACTTTGAAATATCAATAGTAGAAATACTACCTTATGATAAAGATGAAAGTAAAGTTGATTATAGTGAAGATTTAAAAATATTAAGAGAAATGTGCAAAGATAGATTTATAGAAGCAAATGTGGAGGAAATATAGAAATGGAATTTAAACCAGTTATAACATGTGATAATTATAAAAAAGTAGATGGATTTAGAACATCTAACTCAGATATAGAAAAATTAGAAATGGGAGTAAAGAAAAATAAAGATAACAACAGGGATGAAATAATAGAAAAACTTTTTAAATTAGATGGAGGATTTGATGAACTACCTGTAAATAGAGTTTTAGATATGACTATTTTACTGTGTGAAGTTAGTTTGTATTTTAAAGAAGCATATAGAATGCCTAAACTTTATGATGAAAATAATTTGACTATTAGTCGTGTTGGACTTCAAGGTGATGCAATGAATATTGAAATATGTAAATCTAACAAAAACTTAGATAAAGATATCATTGCTTTGGCACATGAATTTAATAAGCAGGGTGAGTTACTAGGTGAAAGATTTAAAGTACTAGCAGAAATACTAGGGGAGTTAGGATATTAAAATAAAAAAGAGGAGGATATTTATGAGAAAAATAAGCAGCATATCTTCACTTTGGGGAAGAGAGTATGGTCTTGAAGAAAAACCATTTGATATTTTAAAAAGTAAAAATGTCAATACTTCAAGTAAGTATTCTCCAGATGGTGGATTTGGAAAAGGACAATCCATACTTATAGATCCCATAATAAAAGCAACACATAAATATATAGATATACTTGATAATAAGAGTCATATAGGAGCTATTGGATCAATTGAAGATAGCATATGTGTAGAATTACAAAGTAAAAGTGAAGATATAAGACAAATATTATTTTACAACAAAGTTAGTGGAAGATGTTTAGCTTGTGATTATGATACTAAAAATAATACATGCAATGAATATAAATTAAGAAGTACAAGGAATCCTAAGGGGAAAAAAGGAAGCATATTATTTTTAGCTATGATGAACCAAATATTAGAAGATAATGAAGCCTTGAGTATATTTAATGAATATAAGCTTCATATAGAAGAAATAAAAAATTTAGATGAAGTAGCAATAAAGTTAATGGCAACTTTTTGTGATAATGTATATCGTAGAATATTAAAAGAAGATATAAAACTATTAATTCCAGAAAGCCTACCTTTAGAAAAAATAAATGTGGAAGATTTAGATAATAAAAAGATAGCATACACAAAATTATTAGCTGGTAAGTTTAAAATAGTAAAAGAAATAGAAGAAAAGAAAAAACAAACAGAGAGTTTAACTATACATCCAGGAGAATTTGTACTAAATTTGTCTAGAGAATTAACTGAGTATGAAAAAAATCAAATTATAAAACTACCTGATTCTCATAGGGTTTCAAAAATTGAAAGAAGAATATGCAAAGAAATCAAACGTAATTGGGATAATAGTGAAATGAAAATAGTAAATATTCTTTTAGAAGGTGATTCAGGTTCTGGAAAAACTCAAATGGCAAAGGCATTATCTCATAATTTAGGACTACCTTATACTAAGATAACTTGTTTTTCAGATATGGATAAATCAGATGTGTTAGGTTCTATACTTCCCGTTGCAGATAATGAAAATAATAGTTATGATAAAGAAATTGAGTATAAGTATTTCCCTTCAGAAATAGTAAAAGCATTTACAGAAGGTTACTTATTAGAGATACAAGAACCTACAGTAATTCGTGATTCTGCAGTTTTAATGATTTTAAACTCAGCATTAGAATCAGATGGAACTATAAATTTACCAACAGGAGTTGTTCATAGACATCCTGATTTTATAGCTGTGATTACAACTAATAGAAACTATATTGGGTGCAGACCACTGAATGAAGCCTTAAGGGATAGGATACAACACTCAGAAAAAATGGATTTACCAGAAAGAGAAGTTATGATAGAAAGGGCTATAGCCAAAACTGGATTTGATAATGTAGAACTGGTTACGAAATTAGTGGATGCTATTATAGTTTTAGATGAATGTGCAACAACCAATGCTATACATGGAGTTGCAGGAATGCGTTCTTTATTTTTCTGGCTAGAGGCAATAAAAAATGGTGAAGATATACGAGAATCTATGTATTACAAAGTAATATATAAAATAACTACAAATCCTGATGAAATAAGAATTTTGGAGGAAGCTGTTGAAAATAATACTTCTTTGTTTATTGAAACTCAAAGAAGGAGGTAATTTCTATGGATTTTAATAATATTTTAAGATTAGTAAGAGAAAATAATTTAGATTTACAAGATGAGAGCATTTTAAAATCTAAAGAATTTGAAGAATATATAAAGAGTATATCGAAAAAATTATACGAAGAATACAATTTAGAACAAGATAAATTAAAACTTTTAGTTGATAAAAATAGTGATGATATATCTTATATAAAAAAAGACGCTATTTATATAAACTTAGGTTCAAAGAGTATAAGAAAAGAAAAAAATAATAAACTTGAATTAATATTAGGATATTATGCTCATGAAATAGGACATAGATTATTCACAGATTTTTCAAATCAAAAAATATATGAGAAGTTAATATTAAGTGGAAGTTTATCTGAAGATATATTAGAATTTGATGATGAAGAATCCTATGAAAATATAATGAAAATGTATAAATATTTAAATAATCCTAAAAAATCTGGAAAACTATGTTCTCTATTACTTTTTATATACCAAATTATTGAAGATAGTCGTGTAGAGGAGTCTATATACAACTACTTATCTAATTATGGGCGCTTGATAGAGGGACTTAATAAGCTAAGAGATAATCAATATAATAGTATTAAGTCATTTAAAATAGATTTAGTGAAGAATAAAACCTTTAATGCTTTATTAAATCAATTAATCTGCTATATAAAATTTAGAACATTTAAAGAGATGGAAGATTATCATATAAAAAATATTGATAAAGTTAAAATAGTAATAGATGAAGCTATTGATGCTGAAGATGATATTCAAATATTAAATAAAATTAATAAATTAAGTATCTTTCTATGGGACGAAATAGAAGAATACTTAGAATCTTTTAATGATGTGTATAAAGAAGAGATAAATATTATAAAGCCATTAACATCTTTTGAAATAGAAGAAGATCTTTACAAAAACAGCCAAGGAATATCAAATACAGGAAAGACAGATACAAAAGGTGAGATTGGAAAACAGATAAAGAATAAAAAAGCTATTAACGAGGATTTAAGAAAAGACTTAGTTAAATCAGAAAATGACGAAGTTATGGAAATTAACTCTGATGAAAATAGTCAATATAAAAGTACAATGGCAAAAGATAAAAATGCAATAAACCTGATAAGTTCAAGTAAGGAAGAAAATAAAAATTGTAATAATATAAATAAAGAAAATAGGGAAACTTTTGATGGAGTATCTAATAATAAAAACTCCTTTGGAAAAGGAGTAATGAAATTAAGGAATTTAAAGGAAAGTACAGAAGAAAATAAAAATGATTTTAAGTTATTTTCATATGGAGCAATTCATAAAGGAATTAAAACAAAAGTTCATAGACCAGGATTTACTTATGAGGACAAATTAAATTATACAAGAAGTAATAAAAAATATATTGAGTATGCCAATAAGTTAGCGAAACAAGTATTACCATTTCTTGAAAATGAAGTATCAAGTGAATACAGTAAGAATAGATATTATGGAACTAAATTTGACGCTTCAAATGTCGCAAAAAAAGATTTTAGATATTTTAGTAAAAAAAATCCACCCAATGATTCACCAACAATGGCGCTAGCTCTAAGGATAGATGAATCAGGGTCTATGAAGGCTAATAATCGTATTGAAATGGCTCGTGCAACAGCTGTTTTAATGTGGGAGTTTTGTAAAAAATGTAATATACCAATAGGTATTTATGGTGATACAGCAGATTTAAATGAATTAGAGGATGTATCCATATATTCCTATTCTGATTTTCATAATCTAGATAAAAATGACTGTTATAGAATGATGCAAATAAGCCCAAAGAGTAATAATAGAGATGGAGTACCCATAAAATATGTGGCAGATAAGCTATTAGATGTTGAGGCTGATATTAAAGTACTATTCATAATAAGTGACGGAAAACCTCTTGCAAAGCCCAACTATAAAGACGAATTAGCAAAAGAGGACTTAAAGAGTGTTATATCAGAATATTCAAGAAAAGGTATAAATTTCTTTGTCGCTGCCATTGGAAATGATAGAGATGTAATAAAAGACATTTATGGAGAAAATAGATTCCTAGATATGTCTAATATAAATACCTTACCTAACAGAATTTCTATGATATTAAAGAATTTAGTATAGTTAGTTGTCATGCTCTGTTCCAATGACTGTTCTAAATCTTGTTCTAATCTATGTTAGAACAAGATTTAGAGTATTTTTAGTGAATTTTTTATATAGGCTTATGCTTCTTTTAAGTCTTTTAATTTAACTTTTTCATCCCAAAATTCATTATATAATCTGAAGATTTCTTTTCTGTTTCCATAAATTAAAATAAGTGTAACTATAACATAGATGGCGCTTAGTAAGTCTGTTACAGCCCATAGTAATTCAGCTTCAAAATTTGAGAAAAAAATTACTGGTATTATGAAGTAAATCATATAGATATAAATTCCAATCTTTCCTTTTTTAGAATCTCCTAAGAAGTAGTTTACTGATTTTTCGCTAGCATAATACATTCCAACTATGGTAGTCCATGCAAAGAGAGTTGTGGCAATACCCATAAAATATCCACCCAAATCTCCGTAAGCTACTTTGAAGGCAACTGTTGTAAGTTGTGCACTTGTTATGTCTGGAAAATCTACATATACATTTGTGATAATTATTGATAAAGCTGTTACTGAGCAAACTACAATAGTATCTAGAAAAACTTCTCCCCATCCCCAAGAAGATTGTCTCACTGGATGATCTGTTTTTGCTGCTGCATGGGCAACTATTCCGTAACCTGTTCCAGCATCATTTGAATAAAGGCCCCTTGCTATGCCATATCGGATAGATTCTCGAACTGTGGCTCCAGCAAATCCTCCTACTCCTGCTACTGGTGTAAATGCTGATTTGAAAATAAGACCTATAGATTCTGGAACCTTATCTATATTTAATATAAGAATTCCAAGACCAGCTAATATGTAAATCATTGCCATAAATGGGACTACTTTTTCTACTGTAGCAGATATTCTCTTAAGTCCTCCTACAATTGTTATAATAACTGTAATTCCAAGTACTGCAAGAATTAGTGTAGGATTAATTCCGAAGGCTTCATTTAATGAAGATGTAACAGAATTTGTTTGTACTAAACAAGTCCATGGTCCAAATAAAAAACAAGATATGGCAAGTAAAAATCCACTCTTTTTCCATCCCATGGCATTTTTCATTACGAAAGAACGATCACATATATATTCATCACTACTTTCATTGAATTTGACACGATAACGTTGCCCAAGGATTATCTCAGCTGCTTTAGTAGACATTCCAAATAAAGCAGATATCCACATCCAAAATACTGCCCCAGGTCCTCCCATAGTAATAGCAGTAGCAACTCCACCTATATTTCCTATACCTATAGTATTTGCCATAGCTGTGCAAGCTGCAGCAAACCCGGTTACACTTCCTTCACCATCATTTTTCTTAAAAGCTTTGGCAAAAGTGTTTTTAAAATGAAATTTCATATTTATTATATATCTAAATTTAAATTTAAAAGATAGATAAACTCCTGTCCCCACAAGAGCCACCGTCATTGGAGTTCCCCATAAAAAATCTGATATACTCTGTAAAATATTTAAAAATAAATCCATATACATCCCCCTTAAATTATCTTTTTATCTAGCCCAATCAGCTATTGATTTTATATCTTCTGGTGTAGTTCTGCAACATCCACCTATTAATCTAGCGCCATCCTCATACCAAGATTTGCAACTTTCACAGAAACATTTATCTGAAGTTTTGCCATGCCAATCCTTAGTATTAGCATCATATTCTTCTCCTGAGTTTGGATATGCTACAATAGCTTTCTTAGAAACTTCTTTAATTTCTTTTATTAAAGAACTTACATAATTAGGTGCTGTACAGTTAATTCCTACAGCTGCCACTTGAGGTAATGCTTCTAATTCCTTTATACAAGTAGAAATTAAGGTACCATCACTTATTTCAGTCTCACTTTTGCAACTGAAACTTATCCAGCAATAAACTCCCTCAAATTCTTTTACAACTTCTACAATTGCTTTAGCCTCTTGTAAACAAGGAATAGTCTCACAAGCTAATATATCTGCACCAGCGTTTATTAAAAGTTCTATTCTTTCTTTATGGAAATTTTTTAATTCATCATCACTAATATTGTAATTTCCTCTATACTCACTACCATCTGCCAAATAGGCACCATAAGGTCCAACAGATGCAGCGACTATTGGATAAGATCTGTTTTCTCTATTTTTTTCATCTTTCCAAAACTCATCTCTAGCTTCTTTTGCTATTTCTACAGACTTAGAAATAAGTCTTCTTGCTTCATCTTCACTATATCCATTTTCTACGAAACCTTTTATAGTTGCCTGATAGCTTGCAGTTATGGCACAATCCGCACCTGATGCAAAATAATCGTAATGCACATCTTTTATTACTTCAGGATTCTTTGCTAAAATTTTTGCTGACCAAAGAGAATCATTTATATCACATCCTCTTCTTTCAAGTTCTGTCGCCAATGCTCCGTCTAAAATCATTAGTTTGTTTTCTTTTAAAAATTTTTCTACTGGATTCATATTATTTCCCCTTTCAATTTCAACTTATCCCATTAGAATTAGTCTTACTAAAAAATAAAAGCCTAAGTATAAACTTAGGCTTTGAAGACTTAATTTACACTTATCTTTCAGCAAAAATGCTGCAGGATTTAGCACCAATGTATAATTAATATACTGGTTGCCGGGTTTCATAGGGCCTTTCCCTCCACCTCTCTGGATAAGAAGATATTTATTTTTTATTTGATTTATATAGTAACAGAGATTCTATTTTTTGTAAATATTTTTTATTTTTTTCATGATTAGATTTATAGAAACCAAAGATCCTTCTTCAATCTCACTTTTTACTGCACTGTGAGGAACAAAACTATATCCAAGCCCTTCTTTTAAATAAGGGATCAATTTATTACCTACACTAATTTTGTGAGTGGTAAAATAAAAATAATAGAAGTAAAGATAAATTTAAAAATAAAAATTAAAATATGTTTTAGACTACCACCATTATTAAATACTAATTATAATAAAATAGGAGGTGTTTTTATGGAGAGTTTAATTCGTTCTACATCAAAGGTTTTTAAAGGTTCAGCAAAAGCGTTTGAAAGATATCCTATAGTAATTGCAAATGCAGTAGCCTTTTCTATTGTTACAATAATAAGGATTCATATGGATTGGCCTAAACAGGAAGCTTACAACTTTCTTTTTAACTGTTTACATTTATCATTTGCTTTAGGAGCTATATTTAGTCTTGCATTGATTACAGCAGTACAAAGTAGATATAACAATAAAAAAATATTTCAATTAGCAAATATTCTAGGAATTATAGTTACCATTATAACAATAATATTGCTTTACTTTTTTGGTGGAATATACCCTGAGTACTCCTTAATGAGATATGAGAGCATTTCTTCAATAGCTACTGCAAGAGTAGGTGTAGTTATCTTTGTAAGTATTTTGGCATTTATTATCTTAGCAGAGGACCAAGAAGAACAGTCTGATTTTCCAAAATCATTTTTTATGTTTAATAAAGCATTTATCATAGCTGTTATTTATGGTCTTGTAATAATGTTAGGAACATCAGGAGTAGCAGGAGCTGTCAAAGCACTTCTTTACAGAGAGTTAAGTAGTAATGTGTATGGTTATATTGGGACATTAAGCGGATTTTTAGCATTTACCATTTTTGTAGGATATTTTCCTGATTTTCGAAAAGGTGTTGTTGACAAACAGAGAGAAATTGCGCAAAGGCAACCTCGTTTTATAGAAATATTATTTGGATATATTATGATTCCGATTATGTTAGCGTTGACTTTTGTGTTGATTTTATGGACGGTAAAGACGATTATGGATGGAATGGAAGTTCCTTTTATAAGACTTTCATCAATTGCTTCTTCTTATGCAATTGGAGGTATATGTTTATATATAATGAGTGCTCATTATAAAACAGATATGGCAAAGTTTTATAAAAAAACATATCCTATTGCAGCTATATTTATATTAGCTTTTGAAGCTTGGGCATTATTTGTTCAATTGCAAAAATATGGCCTTAAAACAACAGAGTATATTTTTGCTTTAATTTGGATTGGAACATTAACTTCAGCAATTCTATTAATGCTTAAGAAAGAAAAAACATATCATTTTATTGTTACTACTACAAGTATTTTAGCTATAATTTCAGTTACCCCATATATTGGGTATAATGATTTTCCTGTTACATCACAAGTAAGCAGACTAGAGAAACTTCTTGAAAAAGAAGGGATGTTTAAAGGTGAAAATATAGTTCCTGCAATAAAGGAGCCAGAAGAAAATATACGAGAATCAATTACTGATGCAGTAGAATATTTAGGAAGTATAGAAAATGCAAGATTACCTAAGTGGTTTGATAAAGATTTTATAAATAGTGAAAATTTCAAGAAAACTTTTGGTTTTGAAAAGACCTTTCCTAAATATGATAATGAAATACTAGATAATTACATGGGAACATCTTTATTTTTAAGACAAGAAGTCATTGATATTAAGGATTATCGTTGGGCAGTTAATATGCAAAATATTTCTGATAAAGAAAATGAATTTGTGACGATCAATGGGAATAGAGGGATTTATAGAGTTTATTGGCAAGTAAATCAACAAGATGGAGTACCTTTTTTAAAGATATTACTTAATGATGAAATAATAGTTGATTTGGATATGAATGAGTATTTAGATAGGATTACAAAAAAATTCCCTCCAGGAAAAATGGATAAAAATTCTGCAACATTGGAGGATATGAGCTTAAAATTTGAAACTTCTGAAATAAATATTATGCTTATTTTTAGCAATGTAGAAATAAACAGTGATTCTAATAAAGATAAAATAAATTACTGGATTAACCCTAACACATTATATTTCAATGAAAAACATTAATGGAACTTCCTATTCAGATAAGGAAGAATTATCTATTCTGTTTGTGCCACTTAAAGTATGCTGTTGTAAACCCAAAATGGCATTTACCACAGCTAAGATGTTATCATTTGAATCATCTGATTTTATGCTAGAAAAAGTCTTTGTTTTTATGATTCTGTCACCATTTAAATCAGTGCTATGATCAAATTTTACCTTTATAGATGAAGTGTTGGGATTTGAAACTACAGCCATAATATTACCTCCTTAAATTTTTGTGAGCTCACCTTTGATTAGAAACAACATAAAAACAAGTAATAACTGCTTCGCTGGGTATTTTAGATGTTTAGATTTTAAAGTGTTGAAAACGGTTATAGTAGTAATCATATAAGTATGAGTTAAATTGTGAAAAAGCTAAAAAAATATATTAATTAAAGATTAAACGTGATAAAATACTATTGAAAAATAAAAAAGAAAGGGTACGGATAAAAATAAAATGAAGTTATAATTTACCTTTAAAATAAAAGTATTATAAATTTTAAAAGCCTATTTTAGCAGGCGTATTTATAGTGCTTAAATTGAGGAGAGTAAATTATAAAATATTAAGCAATGTAGTAAGATGCAGAAAGTGAAGTCTTATTTTATATCTTAGCAGAGCTGATTTTGTTTTAGTGTGCCTATTATTATAATAGTCTCTCCTTATATTTGAGTACAAAGAGGAGGGATTTTTTTTATGCAATTAGTGAGTATAGATAAGTTAAAAAAGTATTATTCAGATAGATTAATACTTGATATAGACAAATTTGAAATATTAGAAAATGAAAAAATAGGCTTAGTTGGAGCAAATGGAATAGGAAAAACAACTTTGATAAAAGCTTTAATAGGGAAAATAGAATTAGACCAAGGTCAAATATATTTAACTAACAGTTATTCATATATTACTCAAAATGAAGATGTAGATGTTTTATCAAGTGATAACAAAATCAAAAGCATGCTTCATGCACCTGATAAATTTGAAGAATATTTGTCTGGTGGAGAAAAGGTAAAGTTAAGAATAGCCAATGCTCTCAAGGAGCAAAAGAAGCTTATAATAGCAGATGAGCCAACTTCAAACTTAGATCAGCAAAGTGTTTCAGTTCTTGAAGAAATGTTAAAAAAGCATAAGGGAGCTATGTTGTTGGTATCGCATGATAGAAGATTTTTAGATGCTTTGTGTAATAAAATCGTTGAAATAGAAGATGGTAAATTAAAAATATACAATGGAAATTACTCAACATATTTAAAATTAAAAGAAGAAGAAAGAGATAGACAAAAATTTGAATTTGAGCAGTATGTGTCAGAAAAGAAAAGGTTAGAGTATGCTAAAATTAAAAAAATAAGTTTAAGTGAAGGAATAAGAAGAGCTCCCAAAAGAATGGGTAACTCAGAAGCTAGACTTCACAAAATGGGTGGTCAAAGACAAAAGCAAAATTTAGATCAAAATGTGAAAGCCATACAAAGTAGAATAGATAAGCTAGAGGTGAAGGAAAAGCCTAAAAGTACAAATTCCATTAAAATATATATAAAAGATGGTTTGGAAATAGTAAGTAAAAATTTGGTGGAAATAAATAATCTTACACTTTCTATTGAAGACAAGAATTTACTAGATAATGTTTCCTTTAAATTTAAACGAAATAAGAAAATAGCTCTGTTAGGTGAAAATGGATGTGGAAAAACTACATTGATTAAAGAGATTATAAATAATAATAATACAGCGATAAGAATAAATCCTAGGGTGAGAATAGGCTATTTTGACCAAAATCAATATGTACTAGATGGAGAAAAAAGTATTTTAGATAATATAAAAATATCTTCTTCTTTTGATGAAACTTTTATAAGAATAAATTTGAATTTATTTGGATTTAAAGGCGATGATGTATATAAAAATGTAAATGTATTAAGTGGTGGAGAGAAGGTGAAAATATCACTTTGTAAAATAATTTTAGAGAATAATAACTTTTTAATTTTAGATGAACCTACCAACTATTTAGATATTGTTTCACTCCAAGCTCTTGAGGAGTCTTTAAAAAATACGGAGAAAACAATGCTTATAGTATCTCATGACAGGGCATTTATTGATAAGGTGTGTGACTATATTATTGAGATTAAAAATAAAAAAATTAAAGAGTTTAATGGCAATTACAGTAAGTATATGGAAAATGAAAACAATAAAAAATTAAAATCAATTAATCATAAAAAGGAAGAGGAAATATTGGTCTTAGAAAATGAAATGAGCCATGTGATTTCCATGTTATGTGTTGAGACTGATATTAATAAAAAAGCTGAATATGAAAAGAAATATGATGAACTTTTACTTAAGTTAAAAGAAGTAGCTAGCAAATAGAAGTTGTCAATAAAAGCATATTAAGAAAATGGAGAAGGCTCTTATCTTAGTATGCTTTATTTTTTTATTAAAAGAATTAATTTGCCATTCTTATTATCTTGTTATAAAATTTAGACATAATTGTAAAAAAATACATTTATTAATTGCTTAATATATTTAAATTGGGGAGAAAAATCATGAAGCTAAGATCATTTATAGAATTTTCAAGGTATGGATTAAAAACAATATTTTTCAAAAATACTAATCCAATACTTGCAACTATAATACTTACAGATTATTGCAACCTTACTTGTAAGCATTGTGCAGTGAACAACATAAACAAAATAATTCATCCTTATGAAGACATAAAGGAGGAAATGCTTAAGCTTTATAATGAAGGCGTTAGAATTTTGTTTTTTTGTGGTGGAGAAACACTTCTTTGGAATGACAAGGGGAAAAATGCTAAAGACTTAATTGCAGAAGCTAAAGAAATAGGCTTTGAATTAGTTAATATAGTTACCAACGGAACTATAGATTTAGATATTAAAGAAGCGGATATTATATTTCTAAGTATTGATGGAAGAAAAGAAAATCACAATTACATAAGAGGCAATACATTTGATACCATATTAGAAAATGTAGAAAAAGCCAATGACAGCAATATCTGTGTATATATGGCCATTAATAATAGAAATTATAAGGATGTAAAGGAGCTTTGTGAATTAGTTGAAAATACTAAAAATCTAAAAAGTATTTCCTTTAATTTTCACACACCTTATGAGGGTACAGAGGATCTGAGTTTAAGCATAGAACAAAAAATTGAAGTAGTAAACACTATAAAACAACTTATAAAGGGAGGCTATCCCATATTTAATTTATACTCTGCTCTAGATTATTATTTACATAACAATTGGAGCAGACCTTGCAAGCAATGTTTGGTAGTAGAAAACAAAAAGAGATTTATATGTGGAAGATGTGTGGAAATAGATGGGCTATGCAATGAATGTGGATACTTATTTGCTGTAGAATTTGCCTTATTGTTTGGTGGAAATCCTAAGATAATATATGAAACTTTAAAAACATATCTGAAATTTGTATAGGGGAGAGAATATGCTGACGAATATTTTAAGACCAGTATTAAACAGAAGTTTTAAGCCATTTGAGTTTGTAAAGTGCAATGATAATAGTGATTTAAATTATATGGATACTTTCTCAGTAGATGAGTACATAAATGCAATAAATAAAAATGAATTTGCCTGTGCCTTAGTATTAAACTTTACTAAGTTTTCAAGAAAATCTTATTGGTTATTTTGGAATGTTTACAATATGAATTTAGATAAAGAGCTTTATAAAAACATGTTTAATAGCGATTTAAGTAAAGATTATAGACTTGAGCTGGGTATTGCAAAAGTAATGGGATTATTAAAAGAGGATGAGGCAGGATATAAAGTTACTACAAAAGGTTCTTATTATTTCCATGCAGTAGAGCAAATTTATACACTGCAATATATTGATAAAACATGGAGCATTGCACGAAATAATCCATGGCCAAATAAGATTGAGTTATATTAAATATTTAATATATTGTAAAAAATAAAATATAATTTTATAAAATTATTTAAAAGTTTGTTGACAAATGTAAAAAAAGTATATAGAATACTATTTAATAAATAAAAGAATAATAATTGTAGAGGTAGCGATACTTAAGAGTACCAATAATGAGGTAAGCACGAAGACTTATTGGAAAAGGAATTATCGCCGAAGGGTATAACTCATGCTTTAAGGTTATATGCCTGGGGATGTATATAATATATGCATAACTGTCACAAATTTAATTTGTGTTGAGCTACATTTGAGGAATAGATAATAGTATATATGTGTGCATATATATCTATTTTTGATACCCCTTAAGTGTAATGCTTAAGGGGTATTTTTGTATATCTCACAAGAAAATAAGGGCTCTGCTATTTATATAAAGAATATTAATTTATGTAGGAGGCAAAAGATGAAATTACAAGGCACTATGTCAGTAATAGATAACCAATTATATATAGGTGGTGTAAGTTGTAAAGAACTTAAAGAAAAATACCAAACACCACTTTACGTATTTGATGAAGAACTAGTTAGATATAACTGTAGAGAATATATCAAACACTTTAAAGTAAATGAAAATAATAATAGAGTAGCTTATGCAGGTAAAGCATTTTTAACAATGTATATGTGCAAACTAATAAACGAAGAAGGATTATATCTTGATGTAGTATCAGGAGGAGAACTATATACAGCAAATAAGGTAAACTTCCCAATGGATAAAATACTATTTCATGGAAATAACAAAACAGTAGAAGAGATAGAAATGGGAATAGAGTTAGGTGTTGGAAGATTTGTTGTAGACAATTACTATGAACTTGACTTATTAGAAAGAATTTGTGAACAAAAAAATAAAAAGCAAGCAGTGTATTTTAGAATAACACCTGGTATAGAGGCACATACTCATAACTATATACAAACAGGACAAATTGATTCTAAATTTGGATTTGCATTATCAAATAGGGCTTTACATGATGTAGTTGAAAGTATAAAAAATTACAAGAATATAGAATTGGTAGGAATTCATGCTCATATAGGCTCTCAAATATTTGATGTAGAACCATACTTAGACGAAGTAAAAATAATGATGAATTTAGTAAAAGAAATTAAAGATAAGTATGATATAGATATAAAAGAAGTAGATTTAGGCGGAGGAGTGGGAGTTTACTACACACAGGAAGATGAACCAAAAACAATAAAAGAATTCTGTGAACAAATAATAGAAACAACAGAGCAGGTTTGTAAAGAAATAGGTATAGAAGTTCCTACTTTAATAATTGAACCAGGAAGATCAATAGTCGCAAATGGAGGAAGTACAATATATACAGTAGGTTCTATAAAGGATATAAAAGATGTAAGAACTTATGTAAGTGTGGATGGTGGAATGACAGATAATATAAGACCTTCATTATATCAAGCAGGATATGAATGTGCAATTGCTAATAAGATGGGAAAAGACAGAAAAAATCAAGTGACGATAGCAGGAAAATGCTGTGAAAGTGGAGATATACTCATAACTGATGTTGATATTATGGATATAGAAACAGAAGATATACTTGTAATAGCATCTACTGGTGCGTATGGTTATTCAATGGCTTCAAACTACAATAAAATAACAAAACCAGCAGTAGTATCAGTAAAAAATGGAGAAAGTAAATTAATATGTAAAAGACAAAGTTATGAGGATCTTTTAGAGTTAGAATTAATATAAAATAAATTGTCTACACAGTCAATTGTTAGTAATAAATGCATAATTACAATACAGAATAAAAAACAATAAATAATAGAATAATTAATTGTAGAGGTCGCGATACTTAAGAGTACCAATAAGGAGGTAAGCACGAAGACTTATTGGAAAAGGAATTATCGCCGAAGGATATAACTGACGCTTTAAGGTTATATACCTGGGGATGCATAGAATATATGCATAACTGTCACAAATTTAATTTGTGTTGAGCTACATTTAAGGAATTGATAATGGTATATACATATACTCATTTTGAATCCCCCTTAAGTGTAATGCTTAAGGGGGATTTTTGTAGCCACATTCAACAAAATTTAAAATTAAACTACAATTATTCAAATAAAAAGTTTATACAAAGGAGGAGATAAAATGAGCGTTATAGTTCAAAAATATGGAGGAACTTCTGTAGGAAGCATAGAGAAGATAAAATCTGTTGCTAAAAGAGTAATAGCAGAAAAAGAAAAAGGAAATGACATAGTTGTAGTAGTATCTGCAATGGGAAAAACTACGGATCATCTAGTTAATTTATCAAAAGAAATATCGTCTAATCCAAGTAAAAGAGATTTAGATATGCTTTTATCAACTGGAGAACAAGTATCTATATCATTATTATCTATGGCATTTCAAGAATATGGATATGATTCCATAGCACTTACTGGGTTTCAAGCTGGAATAAGAACAGAAGGACCTTATACTAAAAATAAGATTTCAGATATAGATATGAAAAAAATAAAAAATTATTTAGAAGAAGGTAAGATAGTAGTTGTAGCAGGTTTTCAGGGAATTAATGAAAATGGTGATATAACTACACTAGGTAGAGGTGGCTCTGATACTACTGCAGTTGCATTAGCAGCTAAACTACAATGTGAGTGTAGTATATATACGGATGTAGAAGGAATATATTCTGTAGATCCAAGATTATATAAAGATGCTAAAAAGTTAGATGTTATAAGTTATGAAGAAATGATGGAAATGGCTAGTTTAGGCTCAGGAGTTATGGAAACTAGAGCTGTTGAAATAGGATGTAAATACAATGTACCTATATATGTAGCATCAAGTATTAAAGATATAAAGGGAACTTATATAAAGGAGTATGATGAGAGTATGGAAGAAAAGGTTATAACAGGATTAAGTGTTAGTAATGATGTACTTATG